>DEUM01000069.1:0-1724 GCA_002362575.1 Lachnoclostridium sp. UBA3262
GCATAAGAAAAAGAAAGTGTTTTCGACTAAAGTAAGATGGCGGAGCAGTGATACATCGGTAGCTACGGTAGATAAAAAAGGAAATATCACAGCAAAGGCGAAGGCGGGAAAGTGTAATGTATATGCAATTGCTCATAATGGATTAAGGGCAAAGGTCATGGTAACCGTGAAAAACTATGCAAGAGTGAAAGGGTATTATAATTATAATAAGGGAGCTGATATCTGCGCTTTGGTCACAGACTATAGAACGCAGATGCAGAACATAGCAGAGTATTATTCTATTCATCGTCCAAAAGATAATGAGAAAATTAGTTTTCAGTTAAATGAAGAAGCAGAGGTAGTTATTGCTCCTGTAAATGCGGATATAGGTAATCTTAGAAAAGATATTGAAACATTGTTAATCGATTTTCCGTATTTTATTAAAATAACTGTACGTTGCGACCATATAGAATATAGACTTAATATCGAAGAAGATGAGAAAGATTCATACAGAGAGGTTTGTTTTGCGTTTGATAATAATTGTAAAGAATGGCCAAATCTTCGCATTGCTTCTCACTGGACGGCGTTAAATTTTTACCCAATGTGAAAGCTAGGGAATTATCTTTTGAAAAGAGGTGCAGAAGATGATGAAAGTAAAAGCAGTAGCAATAATAATTACAATGCTGACAGCGGTTATCTTGTCAGATAACCACGTACAGGCTGTTGAAAATACAGCAGCAGTTCAGCCACCGGACAACATCCATTCCATCCGTAAATCGAATACATCCATCTGGATAAAGTGGAGGACAGTCCCGGACGCAGACGGCTATATCATTTATCGCTGTAAGCCATCATCAAAGAAGTATATAAAGATTCATACACTTGCTTATTCCAAAGCAGATGTCCGTAAACAGTGGACGGATAAAAAGTTAAAGAAAAACAAGATATACAGGTACAAAATAGCTTCTTACAGGAACGAGAACGGAAGAAAGGTGGTAAGCAGTCTATCTGACTGGATAAGTGCGAAGACCTACGAGAGAGGGAAGAAGAAAATAAATGCCAGAACGCCGGAGTTAGATAAAAAGGAAATATATCTGGGACTGTGTTCAAGTAAAAAGCTGACCTGTTATGTCGAGCCGGCAAAGTATGGAACGAATAAGAAAAAGAAAGCGATTTCGACAAAAGTAAGATGGCGGAGCAGTGATACATCGGTGGCTACGGTAGATAAGAAAGGAAATATCACAGCAAAGGCAAAGGCGGGAAAGTGTAATGTATATGCAATTGCTCATAATGGATTAAGGGCAAAGGTCAAGGTAACTGTGAAAAACTACGCAAGAGTGAAAGGGTATTATAATTATAATAAGGGCGAAGATATCTGTGCCTTGGTTACAGACTATAGGGTGTTAATGCAGAACATAGCAGAGTATTATTCAATACATCGACCTAAGAGGGGCAATCCCATCCGATTTGATTTAAATGATGAAGCGGAATTGGTTATTACTCCTGTGAATGCGGATATAGGTAATCTTAGAAAAGATATTGAAACCTTATTGATTGATTTTCCATACCACATTAACATAACAGTTTATTCTGGTAGCGTAGATTATAAGCTGCATTTTACAGGAGATGAGAAGGATTCATATAGGGAAGTTAGTTTTGTCTTTGACAATAATTGCAAAGAATGGCCAAATCTCCGCATTGCTTCTCACTGGACGGCGTTAAATTTTTACCCAATGTAAGGAAGA
>DEUM01000069.1:2056-2225 GCA_002362575.1 Lachnoclostridium sp. UBA3262
GCTGACAGCGGTTATCTTGTCAGATAACCACGTACAGGCTGCTGAAAATACAGTGGCAGTTCAGCCACCGGATAATATCCAGTCTATCCGAAAGTCGGATACATCGATTCGGGTTAAATGGAGAACAGTTTTGAACGCAGACGGCTATATCATTTATCGCTGTAAGCCA
>DEUM01000069.1:2516-21776 GCA_002362575.1 Lachnoclostridium sp. UBA3262
ACGGTTTCTTGTTCTAAAGCAGGTGTCCGGAAACAGTGGACGGACAAGAAGCTAAAGAAAAACAAGATATATAAGTACAAAATATCCTCTTACAAGAATGAAAACGGAGAGCAAGTGGAAAGCAGTCTATCCGATTGGGTAAGTGCAAAGACCTACGAGAGAGGGAAGAAAAAAATCAATGCCAGAACACCGGAGCTGGATAAAAAAGAAATATATCTGGGGTTGTGTTCAAGTAAAAAGCTGACCTGTTATGTAGAGCCGGCAAAGTATGGAAAGCATAAAAAAAAGAAAGTGTTTTCGACTAAAGTGAGATGGCGGAGCAGTGATACATCGGTGGCTACGGTAGATAAGAAAGGAAATATCACAGCAAAGGCAAAGGCGGGAAAGTGTAATGTATATGCAATTGCTCATAATGGATTAAGGGCAAAGGTCAAGGTAACTGTGAAAAACTATGCAAGAGTGAAGGGATATTATAATTATAATAAGGGAGATGATATCTGCACTTTAGTTACAGGTTATAGGACGCAGATGCAGAACATTGCGGAGTATTATTCCATTCATCGTCCTAAGAGAAATGAAACAATTACGTTTCGATTATACGATGGAGTAGGGATAGTTATTACGCCTTCAAATGCGGATATAGGTAATCTTAGAAAAAATATTGAAACCTTGTTACTTATTTTTCCATATCATATGAACATAACTGTTGATTCCGGCGGTATAGATTTTAGGATGCATTTCACGAAAGATGAAAAGGATTCCTACAGGGAAGTTAGTTTCTTTTTTGATAATAATTGCAAAGAATGGCCGAGTATTCGCATTGCTTCCCATTGGACAGCGTACAATTTTTACCCGATGTAATAGAGCGAGTCGGTTTGAGTGAGCCGCAGGGAAGTTTCCTTTACGAAACCTTCAAAATATGCTAAAATACAACCGTCCATATTTTATGTATGGGCGGTTTGTGCTATTTTACAGTTCCGCTCAGAAACGGAGGTACATATGCAGGGAGCGAGCCTGACGACATTATGTTATATAGAAAAGGATGACAGTTATCTGATGCTGCACCGGGTAAAAAAAGAGAACGACTATAATAAAGACAAATGGATTGGCGTGGGAGGGCATTTTGAGCCGGATGAGACGCCGGAGGAATGTCTTTTGAGGGAGGTAAAAGAGGAAACGGGGCTGACGCTGACGTCATGGAAATTCCGGGGGCTTATTACATTCCTATCGGATTGCTGGCATGCGGAATATATGTGTCTTTACACCGCAGACGGATTTGAGGGAGAGATAACTGAGTGCGACGAGGGAACTCTCGAGTGGGTGGAGAAAAAATGTCTGGGAGACTTAAAGCTGTGGGAGGGAGATAAAATTTTTTTGCGTTTGCTCGCAGAGGGGCATGAATTTTTTTCACTGAAACTGCGCTATGAGGGCGACGAGCTTGTCGAGGCAGTGCTGGATGGGAAAAATATCTTGTAAAAATGAAACATGCAGGGGTGTTTTCCTGCTATACAGACTCTTTACGAAACCTTCAATATGTGTTAAAATAAAATCGTCCGTGCAGTGTTATGCAGGGGCGGTTTATATATAATAACAGGAGGAAAAAGTTATGGTAATCAAAGTAATTTTGTTAGTCGTTTTCTTTGCTGTCATGCTGGGAATCGGATTCTATTCCAGAAAACATGCGACGGATGTAAGCGGCTTTGTGCTGGGAGGACGTTCTGTCGGTCCGTGGCTGACAGCATTTGCATATGGAACTTCTTATTTTTCAGCAGTTGTGTTTGTTGGATATGCGGGGCAGTTTGGCTATAAATATGGTCTTGCGTCTACATGGATAGGAATTGGAAATGCGATTCTTGGCTCCCTGCTGGCATGGGTTGTGCTGGGGAGACGGACAAGAATCATGACGAAGCATCTGAAGTCAATGACAATGCCGGATTTCTTTGGAAAGCGCTACGACAGCAAAAGTCTTCGGGTGGCGGCGTCCATGATTGCCTTTATTTTCCTGATTCCTTATACAGCGTCCGTTTATAATGGACTTTCCAACTTGTTTGGTATGGCGTTTGACGTAGATTACCGTGTGTGTGTCGTTGTGATGGCGGCGCTGACCGGGGTATATGTTATTGTCGGTGGTTATATGGCGACTGCGCTGAACGACTTGATACAGGGTATTATTATGCTGTTTGGTATTGTGGCAGTAATCGCGGCAGTGCTGAGCGGTCATGGTGGTTTTATTGCTGCGATAAAAGAGCTGGCACAGGTACCGAGTGACGTTATGCCGGGAGCATATGCATCCTTTTTTGGACCAGATCCTTTAAACCTGCTTGGCGTAGTTATTCTGACTTCACTTGGAACATGGGGGCTGCCACAGATGATTCAGAAATTTTATGCCATTAAAGATGAGAAGTCAGTACATACTGGAACGATTATATCTACGCTGTTTGCCGTTGTAGTATCAGGCGGTTGTTATTTTCTTGGTGGTTTCAGTCAGATTTCCGGTGTGCAGGCAGGAGCAGATGGGAAGATTGCGTATGATACGATTATTCCGATGATGCTTTCTTCATTGCCGGACATTTTGATTGGTATTGTTATCGTCCTTGTTCTGTCAGCGTCCATGTCAACACTTTCAAGTTTGGTGCTGACGTCAAGTTCAACGCTGACACTGGATTTTATCAAGCCGCTGTTTGTAAAAAATATGGATGAAAAGAAGCAGTTAATCTGGATGCGGATTCTGCTTGCATTTTTCATTGTGATTTCCGTTGTTATTGCCTTGGATCCGCCAGCCTTTATTGCCCAGCTTATGGGTATTTCGTGGGGAGCGCTTGCCGGTGCATTTCTGGCTCCGTTTTTGTATGGATTATATTGGAAAGGCGTCACGAAAGCCTCTGTATGGGCAAGCTTTATCTGTGGAATTGGCATTACCGTTTCCAATATGTTCTTTGGATATATTGACTCCCCAATCAATGCCGGGGCAATCGCAATGGTTGCCGGGCTTGTTGTCGTGCCGATAGTCAGCCTTTTGACTCCTAAAATGAAGAAAGAAGAGGTGGACGGCATTTTTGAGTGCTTGGAGGAAAAGGTCATGGTAGAGCAGAAGCTGGCTCTGCCAAAGGAAGATGAGTAAAATGCTCTGCAGTTGCAGAACCGAGTGTACGAATTGTAGATGAGAGAGGGCAGGTATGGCAGAAAGAAAAAAGAAAAAAAGTCTCATATATTCCATTATGTGGATGTCAGCGATTCCAATTGTCATACTTGGGGTTATCTTGACAATATTCAGCCAGAATTCTGTTCAGGAGGGAATGAGCTTTGAGATAAAAAAGAGCTTGTCGGGGACAGCGCATAATCTAATCAGTATATATAATATGCTGGATGCCGGAGAATTTTCTTATAGCAATGGGAAGTTCTGGAAGGGAGAGACAGAGCTGACCTCTGATTACCGGATTCTGGATGATATTAAAAATGATACAGGAGCGGATGTGACGATTTTTTATGGCAGTGAAAGACGTCTTACAACACTTGTTGATAATTTGGGTGCAAGGCTGGTAGGGACGAAAGTGTCTGAGGATGTACAGGAGGCAGTGCTGCAGAGAGGAGAAGAATATTTCTCGGAGAGTGCGGATGTAAATGGGGCCGCTTACTTTGGATATTATGTTCCAATCCGGGATGATGCAGGAAATGTGATAGGTATTAGTTTTGCCGGAAAGACGGTAGATTCGATTCGGCTTTCCATGCGGGAGACAACGCGGGAAAATGCAATATTGTGCGTGTTTGTCATATTGTTGGCAGAGGCTGCTTGTTATATATCCACCCGGCGTATGGTAACCGCTATCCAGTGTATTAAAGGTTTCCTTGGCAAGCTTTCGCATGGTGATTTTTCACAGGATATGCCAGAGGAGGTAATGGAGCGGAGGGATGAGCTTGCTGACATGGGCAGATATGCTGTGACAGTTGGACATTCTTTAGAGGATATGATTTCCAAGGATCCATTGACAGGACTTTTGAATCGCCGTGCGTGTCTGATTTGTGCAGAAAAGTTAAAGAGCCGGAATCATTTTGTTGTGGCGATGGGTGACATTGATTTTTTCAAACAGGTCAATGACTGTTATGGGCATGAAAAAGGTGATGAAGTGCTCCGCTATGTTGCTGAGAAGCTGAGAGAGATGATACCAGATGGAGGTTTCGCTTCCCGCTGGGGAGGGGAAGAATTTCTACTCGGATTTGATGGCGAAGTCCCGGAGATGAATGAAAGGTTAAAAACTGTGATGGAGACGATATCTGGTACAGAGTTTGAACATGAAGGGAAGTCTTTCCATGTTTCCATGACGTTTGGAATCACTGTTTATCAGGAGGGTGAAACGTTAGATGAAATAGTAAAGCGCGCTGACGGACTTATGTATTTTGGAAAAGAGAATGGCCGGAATCAGATTGTGCTAGAAAGAAAAAAGGAGGATTTATATGAGAGGAATACAGACACCGATTAAAAAACTAAGAAAGCAAGTGTTTACGGAGGTAGCAAGGGTAGCCTTTGAATCCAAAAATATAAACAATGATATCGAAGCAATCCCTTACAAAATTACACCGAGTGATGTGCCGCTTTATCGTGAGAGTATATATCGTGAGAGAGCTATTTGCTCTGAGCGTGTACGTCTGGCGATGGGACTTTCCCTTCGTCCGGATGATGAGCCGGTTCACGTTACGAGCGGACTGGACGCCAGCAATGTTGCTGAGAAATATTATGAACCGCCGCTTATGCAGGTCATACCTTCTGCATGTGATATGTGTGAGGATAATGTATATGAAGTATCGGACCAGTGCCGTGGCTGTATGGCGCATCCGTGTGTAGAGGTTTGCCCGAAGGACGCCATCCGGTTTGAGAATGGAAAGTCCCATATTGACAAAGAAAAATGTATTAAATGTGGAAAATGTAAGGCTATCTGCCCTTACGACGCCATTGCAAAAAAAGTCCGTCCGTGTGCGGCTGCCTGTGGTATTAAAGCAATCGGCAGTGACGAGCATGGCAGGGCAAAAATTGACAATGACAAATGTGTTTCCTGTGGTATGTGCATGGTCAGCTGTCCATTCAGCGCCATTGCTGATAAGTCACAGATATTCCAGTTAATTCAGGCAATGAAACAGGGACCGGTTATTGCAGAGCTGGCTCCGGCGGTAATCGGGCAGTTCGGTGATGACGTCCGGCTTTGGAAAATTAAGGCGGCATTAAAGGAAATAGGATTTGCTGATGTATATGAGGTGGCGCTGGGAGCAGACATTGGAGCAATTACGGAGGCGCGTCATTATGTTCATGAGGTAAAGACAGGGGAATTACCGTTCCTTCTTACCTCCTGCTGTCCGGCATGGTCAATGCTCGCAAAGAGGACGCTGCCGGATATGGTAGAGACCGTTTCGAGCGCCCTGACGCCTATGGTGGCAACGGCGCGTACGATTAAGCAGAGGCATCCGGATTGTAAAATTGTATTTGTCGGCCCATGTGCGGCTAAGAAATTAGAGGCTTCGCGCCGTACTGTCCGAAGCGATGTGGACTTTGTTATAACGTTTGAGGAATTGGAAGCTATTTTTGAGGCAAAAGGCATTGATATGGAAACCTATGAGTGTGAGGAGCCGATTCACGATGCGACAGGAGCAGGCCGCGGATACGCAGTCGCCGGCGGTGTTGCCAATGCCATTGAGAATTGTATCAATGAATATTATCCGGATACAGAGGTGTACATCGAACACGCAGAAGGTCTGAGCGAATGTCAGAAGATGCTCCTGCTGGCAAAAGCAGGGAAAAAAGATGGCTGCCTGATTGAGGGCATGGGCTGTCCTGGTGGCTGCGTCGCCGGGGCGGGAACAAATATTGCGATACCGAAAGCTACGCAGGCTGTTAAAAAGTTTGTTAAGGATTCAACGACGGCACTTCCGCCGAAGGAGTACTCTAAAATTGAGCTGCCATGATAACCGGTAGAAAATCTCCTCGTTATAATTGCTCAAGCCAAAGTAATTCGCTTCGCGAATTGAAAGGCTTTCACAAATTATAACGAGGAGATTTTTATTTCGGTTATCACGGCAACTCTCCCATTTTTGCTATACGGCGGCGAGTATCCTACCGTTTTCTGCCAGGACATCACTCCCGGCGAAAAATAGATTGTTTTCTCTGTTTACAAAAGTCTCTCGCCGCCCTTCGCTAAACTCATTGTCTGCTGTCGCTTTTACTGCCTTTTGGCAGTGTTGCCGCCTGCCGGTCCTTATGCACCACCTTAGTTACTAATTCCCGCGGGCAGCACCAAGGGTGCACATCCATGAAAGGAGGATGAAAAAAATAAATATATTCATTTTTGACATCCTTCTTTCATGGATGGATGCTCCGCATCTGCCCGCAGTGTAATGCAATTGATTCTTGTGGTGCATTTGTACCGCTGCGTGGCGGCCCTAGTGAAAACGGCTGCCAAAAGGCAGAAAATGACAGCAGACAACTCAGACAGTGCTCGGGCGGCGTATTTGTAAGCAAGGGAAACATAATTTTTCGGGGAGTGATATAAGGGGGCAGGAAGAAAAACTTTGCAAGATACTGAAAAATGGGGTATAATATAAGTTACTGTAGATGGTATGGGGAGTCTATGACAGGAGGTGTGGCTGTTGCGACAGAATGGGCTGGAAAAACGAAAGAGGAACAGCAGTCTGAAAGAACAGGTAAAAGCATGGAATATCTTCCTTAAATCTTTCGGCGATCTTTTGCCGGGAGGTATTGGTCTGTATGAGATATCGGATCAGGTACGCCCATTATATTTAAGTTCGGGAGTCATACAGATGGCGTATGGATTTGGGGAGGAATTTTACAAAAAGGCAAAAGAAAATGTGAAGGCAGTAATGCCGGAAAAGGATTATGATAAATTACATGGAGAATTAAAGGAAGCGATAGAGCATGGAAAGGTAATGGACTGTACTCTGCGGTACCGGATGACGCCAAAGAAGAAAGGCTGGGCGTGGGTACGGGGAAAGATAATTACAAAAAATAGGAAAAAGAGTCTTTTTATTGCCTTGATTTTAGATGTAACGAAACAGAAAGAGATAGAGAATGAACTTCAGGTACAAAATGAGAGGTATCGAATACTGGAGGAAACATCGGATGAAATTTTATTCGAAATCCGGGTAGATAAAGATATAATGACATATTCATATAAAGAGATGAATGGCAGCCTGATTCGGCGCAGAGTATCTCATTATTCAAGGTCATTATTGGAGAGCCCGCTCGTGCATCCAGATTATATGGAAGTATTCCGCCGCCATCTAGAGCTGGCACAGAGCCAGAGAATGGAGGGACAGCTCGAATATCTGAGTAAAATTTCGGGGCATGGTTATGAGTGGCACCGGGTTTGTTATAATAGTATTGCAGATGAGAGTGGCAATGTGACGCGGGTTATCGGGCGGATAAAGAATGTTCACGATGAAGTTCTGCGGCGGCAGACAGAGAAAGATGAATTTACATTTGGCATGCACAGCGAGAGCGGGGTGCAGCAGAGAATTCGCAGCGGACTGGAAAATGCGGAGCTGGACGACACCCATTCACTGGCAATCGTTGCAATTAATCATTTCAAAAAGCGAAATAAGCAAAACGGAGTGGCGTGGGGAGATGCAGCTATGCGCAGGCTGCTCGGTATCATGCAGCAGCTTATCGGCGGACAGGGGATTTTTGGACGCCTGCCGGATGGAGAGGTGCTTGTATATTTCAAAAACATTTCAGAAAATAAACTGGATGAAATCATGGAAAACATTATTGTTGAAATAGAGAAAGCAGATAATGAAGTGGCGGACCTGAACCTGACGTGCAGCATTGGGGCTGTCATGATGGCGGGAGTCGCTGATTATGCTTCTTTCTATCAGGGGGCAGAAGAAGCATTACATATTGCAAAGATAACAAAAGATGAGAGGTATATCAGGGTGTAAAAAAATGGGAGGTTCATATGGCAAAGAATAAGACAAAAAAAGTTAAAAAGCAAAAAAAGCATAGAAAGTTCTGGCTTGTCTTTAAGCTGGTAATTTTATTTCTATTGCTGACCATACTGATTGGCGGGCTGGTATTTTATTTCAAATACGGTAAGCAGATTTTCGCTATGCAGGATGAAGCAAAGGCATTGGTACAGGCGTCCTCGGCAGAGACATTCCGTACTTCGGAAACGTCAATCGCTTATAACAATAAGGGGAAGCAGATAGCCGTCTTACGAGGGGATAAAGACGCATATTACCTTCCTCTTGACTCCATGCCACAATACGCAAAGGATGTATTTATTGTGACGGAGGATAAGAAATTTTATAGCCATAACGGTATTGACGCCGGAGGTATTCTGCGGGCGGCTTTGGTGCTGATACAGAATAACGGGGAGAAGACACAGGGAGCGTCTACGATTACCCAGCAGTTAGCGCGGGGTGTATTCTTAAGTACAGAAAAAACTTATGAGAGAAAGATAAAGGAAATCTTTTTGGCAATGGAACTGGAAAAGAAATATACGAAAGCCCAAATATTAGAATTCTATCTGAATACGATTTATTTTGCGAATGGGTATTACGGACTGGAGGCTGCTTCACAAGGGTATTTCAGCAAGGGCTGTCAGGAATTATCACTTGGTCAGATCTGCTTTCTGTGTGCAATTCCAAATAACCCAACGCTGTATGATCCGGAAAAGAAGTATGATAACACGGTAAAAAGAAAGAACCGTATTCTGGACCAGATGTTAAATGACGGCGTTATCAATCAGGTAGAGTATGATGAGGCATACAATGAGAAAATAAAGCTGAAAATTAAGGAAGTAAAAAAGAGAGATTACATTCAGACCTTTATTACTTATAGTGCCACAAGAGCTCTTATGAAAGTAAATGGGTTTGAATTTAGAAACCAGTTTGACAGTGATAAAGAACAAAAGGCCTATGATGAGGAATATGACGAGGCGTATGCAGAAGCCCAGAAGATGCTGTTAAATAATGGTTACCGCATTTATACTTCCATTGATTTAGGCAAGCAGAAAAAATTGCAGAACGCAATTGACAAAAACCTTTCCTCCTTCAAAGAGAAGGGAACGAACGGCACCTACAAAATGCAGGGCGCGGCGGTTTGCCTTGATAATAAGAACGGGCGTGTGGTAGCAATCGTAGGCGGACGCAGTCAGAAAACAGAGGGATATTCCCTAAACCGTGCATATCAGTCGTTCCGGCAGCCGGGAAGTTCCATAAAACCGTTGATTGTGTATACACCTTCGCTGGAGAGGGGAAGTACGGCAAATACGACAATCAATGACCATAAGTTTAAAGATGGCCCTTCGAATTCGGGAGGAAGCTATTATGGATATGTCTCCCTCCGGTTTGCTGTCGAAAAATCACTGAACACCGTGGCATGGCAGTTGTTTGAGAAACTGACGCCGGAGGTGGGATTAGATTATCTGCTGCAGATGAATTTCTCGCGTATTGTCAAGTCAGATTATTATCTGCCGGCTTCTCTGGGTGGACTGACATATGGAGCAAGCCCATTAGAGATGGCATCTGCCTATGAAACGCTGTTCAACGACGGGAAGTATCGCGAACCGACCTGCGTTGTGAAAATTTTGGATGCAGACGGCAATGTTATAGTGGAAGATGATGTAAATGAAAAGTACATTTATAATGCCGATGCGGCACATTCCATGGTAGATATCCTTCAGGGGGTAATTCAGCGTGGAACAGCAGCCGGACTCGGTCTGGATAATGGTATGCCAAGTGCCGGAAAGACAGGAACTACAAATGATAAAAAGGATGGCTGGTTCTGTGGTTTTACGCCGTATTATACGACGGCAGTATGGATAGGATATGACTCGCCACAGACGGTCAATGATTTATATGGTTCTACTTATCCGGGACGTACATGGCATATGTATATGAATGATATTCACAAGAATTTAGAAGTGAAGAAATTTGACTTTGGCAAAAAATCTTCCGGTTCGTCCGGCAAGAGTCAAAACCACTATAAAAGCAACCCATCCGGCGGCAGCGGCGGCAGTAACAAAAAGGACATCGACAAAGATCCGGATGATGATGAACCGGGTGTAGATGAAGATGATGACGACGATGAAGTAAAGGCAACAAAGAAACCAACAGTAACAAAGAAACCGCCGTCAAAGACGCCGACTGTGACGAAACCGCCTGTAACACCGCCACCGGCAACGAAAGAGCCTCAGCCGGATGACGAAAACGATGAACCGGGCGGGGATGAAGGAGAAGAAAAAGAGGAGGAGTAGTCATTGACTACTCCTGATGGTACTTTTTCAAAATCCGCTCAATCCGTTCAGTCGGATTCAGATATTCGGCAATGGATGCGTCATGGTTGAGCGTATCAATAAGAAGGGCAATGTATTTGCTCATATCTACATTAATGTAATAATCGCGCTGTAGAAGTTCCTCAGACTGGTATACCAGATTTGTTGTCATAAGTCGGTATATCAGTCCTTTTTCGTGGGCTTCATCGAATTTTTTAAGTCCATTTGTGAAAAGCCCGAATGTGGAAGCAACGAAAATACGGTTTGCCTTTCTGCGTTTTAGCTCGGTAGCGACATCCAGAATACTTTCCCCGGAAGAAATCATGTCGTCGATAATTACGACGTCTTTTCCCTCAACGTCCGCGCCGAGAAATTCATGCGCAATAATTGGGTTACGTCCCTCGATAACCTTTGTATAGTCCCTTCTTTTATAGAAAGTACCTACGTCAACTCCGGCTACGTTGGCAAAATATATAGCCCGTCCCATAGCGCCTTCATCCGGACTGATAATCATCATATTGCGGGCGTTCATTTTAATATCTGGAACATTTTGCAGTAACGCTTTGATAAACTGATAGGTAGGCTGAACCGTTTCAAAACTTTTTAATGGAATTGCATTTTGTACACGGGGATCGTGTGCATCAAAGGTTATGATGTTTTCTACACCCATATTTGTTAATTCCTGAAGTGCCAGTGCGCAGTCCAGAGATTCGCGCGAGCTGCGCTTATGCTGTCTGCTCTCATAGAGGAAAGGCATGATAACGGTAATTCGTCTTGCTTTTCCGCTGATAGCAGCAATCACGCGTTTCAAATCCTGATAGTGGTCATCCGGTGACATATGGTTGATTTGTCCGCATACTTTGTATGACAGGCTGTGGTTGCAGACATCCACGAGCAGATACACGTCTTTCCCCCGCACGGATTCATTCAGAATTCCTTTTGCCTCACCAGAACCAAAGCGCGGACATACCGCGTCAATGATATAGGAGTCCTTTTTATAGTTAGTAAAATGTATGGAAGAGTCAGGATTACTTTCGTTTCTCCATCGTGCAATATAAGAATCTACCTTTTTTCCAATCAGCTTACTGCTTTCCAATGGTATAATTCCCAAATCTCCATAAGGGACTGTCTGTGATAAATCTTTCTGGCTCATTATAGCTCCTTTCAAAATTAGGGTGTTTTTTCACCTGATGTATGTAGTTAGTGCTGCATAATTGCTTTTTTTAAACGGATATCATCCCCTGTAATTTTTAGCAGGATATAATTGCTTGTAATGCGGGAAAAAATTCTCTCGCTGTACTGCTCCCGTAAATCATCAAAGGAGAAATTCGTAGATATAATGGTGGACCGGTTATTATTTAACCTCGTATCAATGCAGTGGTATAACTGCGAGGAGGTAAAGCTGTTGTTTAACTCGGTTCCCAAATCATCAATGATAAGCAAATCACTGTCCAGAATGTAGGAAACAGTGGCATTTTTTTCAATCTGTGATAAATCCCTGTCAAATTTGTACGATTCTAAAATATCAAAAAGTTTCAGAGACGTCAAGTAGACAACGGTATGCGAACAATCTAACAGTTCCTTTGCAATGCAGTTCGTCAAAAAGGTTTTTCCGACTCCGGTATTTCCATATAAAAGTAAATTTTCGCATGTATTGTCAAAATTTTTTATGAAATTTTTTACTGTAACGAGAATATTTCTCATGTTATCTCTCGGAGTCTGCCCAGTTGCTTCCTCTGTGTAATCGTCAGGATAGAAATCCAAATGAAAATGGGAAAAATTCTCCCGCTCCAGCACTTCCTGAAGATTTGACTGGGAGTATAGAAAGTTTACAATTTCCTTTTCAAAGCAATGGCATTTCCTACCGTTAATATACCCCGTATCTTTACAGTCCGGACAATCGTAGACAGGTTTTAGATAATCGGCAGGAAAGCCATGCGTGGTAAGAAGCTGTTCTTTTTCTTGCGTAATAGCGTTGATTTTCTCTTGCAGGTTTTCTGTCTGCTTGCCATGGGTAAGAGAGGCTTTCGCATGGGAAAGGGACATCTGACGTATATTTTCATCCAAATCACGAATAGCCGGAATCGCCGAAAGTACTTCCTGATATCTTTCTTCGGAAATATGCTTTGTCTTTAACTGTTTGTCATAATATTTTGACATGAGCTGTTCGTATTGGCTGTTAGTAAGTATCATATAAATCAGCCCTCCATTTTCTGCCCGCGAAGCAATTGCTTCTCTAAGCTGTTATATTCACTTTGCGTGTAGATTCGCTGCGGAAAGTTCTGAAACTGGTTTTTTGTGGCCGTATTTTTTTTGCCGGCATGTGACGTTCTTTTTTGACGGTTAAAGGACTCGTCACATTTTTTAATATCCTGCAGGGATATTACATTCTTTTCATGCCAGCTCTTCAAAATTCCCGAAACGTAATGCAGGCTCGTATCACCAGTCTGCAGGACAGTTCGTTTGCAGGCTTCTTTTATAATAGAATCGGCAAAATGATAAGTTTCCCAGCTGTCAATGATTTCCCTCTCAGAAGGAGCCAGACTGCGGTTGATTCCGAGTGCTTTTGCGACTAGTGAGTAACGTCCGCTGAAATTATCGGCTTCTTCTCTTGCCTGCTCCGGAGTTGTGATTCCCTTTTTTGCCCAGTCAATGCCAATGGCTTCGATATAATTAGGTTTTTTCTTCCCTTTGCGGACTGCTACCTCGTATAAGGTAACCAGAAGCTCGGAGGAGAAGCCAATGTCACACATAAAATAAAGAATTAGCTGCAAATGAGCCAGAGATACCGGAGCTCCCAGCATTTGTTCAACGCGTGAAATAGTTTTATTTATCTCTACGTCCTTTGACAGTGCCTCTGCCTGAAGTGGTGTATAAGTCCTGCGCTCTGGCACCGGAATTTCCTCTGGCACGGCTGTAGCAGCAGTTTCTCCGATAGAGGAAACCGTAGAGAACGTTGCGATGGACGGAGCTTCTGCTGCAATAGACGAAGACTCCTCCGTTGTGGCCGGAAAACTGTGGATATCGAGCAGGATAATTTCTGTAATGCCTGTCTCATTTTCCTGCAAAACAAGAAGTCCTTCCTTTTGCCAATACCGGAATGCGCGCAATATATCATTCTCTGTACACTCCATAAGATCGGCAAGCCGTCCGACAGAAATATCACCAAAATCGGCAGGATGCTGATGTACCATTAAAAGATATAGATAAGTTTTGACAAAGTTGCCGTTTGCCTTCGGCATGTATGTACGAATAAACAGATTCGATATCTGTGTAAATTCCACTTTAGACTCAGCGGTAATTGTAAAACCCATTGATATTATCATTTCCTTTCTTACAGGTTTATAATCTTTGCACACAGAGTATAACATAAAGCAAAATGAGTTGCAAATGGCGAAAAGGGTGTACATTTGCTGTAGAATAGCTTTGTTAATAATGTTGATAATGTGAATAACCAATGTTCACTCAGACTATTTGTGTAGAAAGAAGCTAAATGATTAACAGTTTTACGGGGTTTAAAACGATTTCGCAAAAAAAATGAGTTATTCACAAATTTTTCTTGACAAAAAAACATCCACAGCCGATTCATTCGACAGAATGTTGATAAGGCTGTGGATAATGTGCATAATTTAGAGTTTTAAAAGGTTTTCTCCTATTTCTACAACATTTCCGGCGCCCATAGTTATCAACAGGTCGCCGTCGACTAAATTTTTTAAAATAAATGTTTGAATTTTTTCAAAATCAGGGAAATAATATACTTCCTTTCCAAGTTTCTCCAATTCTTCTTTCAGGTTCCGCGAGGATATATCGCCGGGATCTTTTTCGCGTGCAGCATAAATATCTGTCAGAATGATTTTGTCTGCTGCAGAAAGTGAATTGGCAAAGTCTTTTAAAAAGGCTTTTGTTCTTGTATAAGTATGTGGCTGAAATACGCACCAGAGCGTTTTATGCGGATATTTCGCAGCTGAGGTCAGTGTGGCGGTAATTTCCGTCGGGTGGTGCGCGTAATCATCAATAATCGTAAAGCCGTTTTTCTTTCCCTTGTATTCAAAGCGACGCTCCGTGCCGCGGAACGAAGAAAGCGCCCGCTGTATAGTGCTGTCGTCAATGCCATATAATGAAGAAAGAGCCAGACAGGCAAGGGTATTGGAAATATTATGTGAGCCCACTACGCTGAGGGAAAAATGCCCGCCGTTCTCTCCATCGGTAACAGCGTCAAAGCTGCCGCAGCCAAGTTCATCATAAGATATATTTTCGGCAGTAAAGTCTGCTGATTTATTTTTCAGTCCGTATGTCAGAACCCGGCAGGAGAGATTTTCAGTAATTTCTTCATAGTTGTCAATATCGGCATTGATAATCAGTGTACCATGTTCCGGAATCAATTCTGCAAATTTCCGGAAAGAATGGCGGATATCGGCTAAATCTTTAAAAAAGTCCATATGGTCTTCTTCTATATTAAGTATAATTCCGACGGTCGGGAAGAACTGCAGAAAGCTGTTTGTATATTCGCAGGCTTCTGTTATGAAATGTTCTGAATGTCCGACACGGATATTACCGTCAATGGCGTGCAGAATTCCACCAACAGAAATCGTAGGATCCAGATTCGCTTCAAGGAAAATATGCGAGGCAATGGAAGTCGTCGTAGTTTTCCCGTGAGTGCCGGAAACCGCAATAGCTGAGGAGTAGTTTTTCATTACCTGTCCTACCATCTTTGCCCGTTCCATAATTGGTATGCCCATTTCTACTGCTCTTTTGTACTCTGGATTCGTCGGTTTTACAGCCGCCGTATATACGACTAAAGAAATATCTTCTGTAATATTTTTTTCGTTTTGGTCATATACTACTTGTATGCCAAGCTTCTCGAGATGTCTTGTAATTTTGCTTTCGTGCCAGTCTGAACCGGTAATAGTAAATCCCATGCTGTGCAAAAGTTCGGCAAAACCGCTCATGCTGATTCCGCCGATTCCGATAAAATGAATTTTGCATGGATGTTCAAAATCAATTTGGTACATAAGTTTAACACCTTTCTCCTCATCCCTTGAGGAAATAATTACCTTTTTGTTTTTCATTATATAGTTTTCATCAGAAAAAAACAAGGTAAAAGGTGAATATGCTTAAAAACAGTAACATTTTTTTGTGCAATTTCACGAAAAAATCAAAAAAAAATAAAAAAATTTTGGCAAAATTATTCACATTTGTAAAATAATGTGATATACTCAAAACATAAAATAACAACAGGGGTGATTACATGATAAAAAAAGAAATGATAGCAATGTTACTTGCTGGAGGACAAGGGTCAAGACTGGGGGTGTTGACTGCAAATGTAGCAAAGCCTGCTGTTGCTTTTGGGGGAAAGTATCGTATCATTGATTTTCCATTGAGTAATTGTATCAACTCGGGGGTTGATACAGTTGGTGTACTGACTCAATACCAGCCATTAAAGCTGAATACTCATATTGGTATTGGTATTCCGTGGGATTTGGACCGCAATGTTGGGGGCGTATCCGTATTACCGCCGTATGAGAAAAGTACAAGCAGTGAATGGTACACAGGAACAGCAAATGCGATTTTTCAGAACTTGGATTATATGGAGCATTATAATCCGGATTATGTGCTGATTCTTGGCGGCGACCATATTTACAAAATGGATTATCAGGTAATGCTGGATTTCCATAAGGCGAATCATGCCGATGTTACAATGGCTACGATTCCGGTTCCTATGGAAGAGGCGAGTCGGTTCGGCGTATGTATTACCGATGATACACATCGTATTTTGGAGTTCGAGGAAAAGCCGGAACATCCAAGAAGTAATCTGGCATCTATGGGAATTTACATTTTCTCATGGCCTGTACTGAAAGAGGCGTTGATTAAATTAAAAGATCAGAAAGGATGTGATTTCGGAAAGCATATCCTGCCTTATTGTCATGAGCGGGGTGATCGTATATTCGCCTATGAGTACAACGGTTACTGGAAGGACGTCGGTACGCTTGGTTCTTATTGGGAGTCCAATATGGAGCTGATTGATTTGATACCGGTGTTTAATCTGTATGAGGAGTTCTGGAAGATTTATACTCGCAATGAATGGCTGCGTCCGCAGTATATTGCCAGAGATGCCGTTGTTGATAAGGCCATCATGGGGGATGGTTGTGAGATTTACGGCGAAGTGCACAATTCGGTAATCGGCTCAGACGTGACTATCGAAGAAGGTGCTGTCGTGAGGGATTCAATTATTATGAATTCTACGAAGATTGGCAAAAATACGGTACTGGATAAAACCATTGTTTCAGAGGACACAGTGATTGGCGACAACTGTGTGTTGGGCGCCGGAGAAGAAAATGTCACAAACAAACTAAAACCGGATGTCTATGCTTTTAATCTTGTCACGGTTGGTGACAGGACGGTAATTCCAGACGGGGTTACTATAGGCAAAAATACTGCCATATCAGGGAAAACCACACGTGAAGATTATCCGAATGACACCTTAGAAGGTGGAGAAACTTTGATAAAGGCAGGTGACATGTTATGAGAGCAATAGGAATTATTTTGGCTGGTGGAAACAGCAGCCGGATGCAGGAACTGACAAGAAAACGTGCGACAGCGGCTTTGCCGATTGCAGGCGGTTACCGCAGCATAGATTTTGCTTTGAGCAGTATGTCAAATTCGCACATCAACAAAGTTGCCGTGTTTACGCAGTATAATTCAAAATCATTGACACAACATCTGAATTCCTCAAAATGGTGGGATTTCGGACGTAAACAGGGCGGCTTGTTCGTTTTTACACCGACACAGACGCATGATAATAATTATTGGTATCGTGGAACGGCCGATGCGATTGCGCAGAATATTGAATTTCTGAAAACAAGCCATGAACCGTATGTTATTATTGCTTCCGGTGACTGCGTGTATAAGATGGACATGAATAAGCTCTTGGAATATCACATTGAAAAGAATGCCGATATTACCATAGTCACAAAGGATTTGGGAGAGTGGGATGATCCAAGTCGGTTTGGAGTTGTATCTGTGGATGGAAACGGACTCGTTACCGAGTTCGAGGAAAAACCGATTGTGACTTCGAAAACGCTTGTGTCAACCGGAATTTATGTAATTCGTCGCCGGCAGTTAATCGATATGATTGAGCGGGCAGGCGAAGAAGAAGGATTTGATTTAGTAAAGGATATTTTTATCCGGTATAAAGGACTGAAGAAGATATACGCTTACAATATGAACTCTTATTGGAGTAATATTGCGACAGTGGATTCTTATTTCAGGACAAATATGGATTTCCTTGAGAGGGAGACAAGGCAATACTTCTTTAATGAAAATCCACAGGTAGCTTCTAAGATTGAAGATTTGCCGCCGGCTAAGTATAATGTAGGTTCTTCGGTAAAGAACAGCCTGATTGCCAGTGGATGTATCATAAACGGCGAGGTAACGGATTCCCTCTTATTCAAGGAGGTATATGTAGGCAACAATTGTACAATAAGAAACTCCATTATATTAAATGATGTTTACATCGGAGATAACACTTATATTGAGAACTGTATTGTGGAGAGCCATGATACGATTCGTGCAAATTCCAATTATGTAGGAGATCCGGAGAACATCAAGATTATTTTGGAGAAAAATGAAAGATACGTTTTATAATATTTCAGAAAAGGGGGAAAAAGAAATGCAAATCACAGACATTCGTATACGTGTAGTAAGTAAGGAGTCAAAGATGAAGGCTGTGGTTTCGGTTACCTTTGATGACGCTTTTGTGGTTCATGACATAAAGGTGATTGAAGGGGAAAAAGGCTTGTTTATTGCTATGCCAAGTAAGAAAACTCCGGATGGAGAATACCGTGATATCGCTCATCCGATTAACGGCGACATGAGAGCGGTATTACAGGACGCAATTCTCGATAAGTTCCAGCAGGCATTAGAAGAAATGCCGGGTTGAACGGGCTATGACAAGACTATAAAATAATAGACAAAGAAATAATGAGACAGGTGGAAGTATCGACTTAGTTTTTGGTAATTCGCTACGCGGATTGGTAAAGCCTCGCTGATACTTCTGCCTGTTTTTTGGACCTTAATTTGTCAAATAAAAAAATATTTATAAAAAAACTTTCCTTTTTTCGAGACTTTGAGTTATTTTGCGATTTTTTTTCGTTATAGTAGGTAAAAGGAGGAAATAATCAGAAATAAACAAGTAACGAAAAAGGGGGAATGAACAATGGAAAGAATAGTATCAAAGAGGAAAAAATTGTTAAAGATGGTAAGCAGAGTTTTCATCCTTGTCCTGCTATCTGCCAGTCTGTTTGCCGGACGTCACGTTGTTTCGGCTGCGGAAAGCACTATAAAGATTTACATCGGCGACAGCAAAACGGCAAGACACCACATGGCAATCACACAGGGGGAACTCTCGGACGAATACAGCTTTTCCGTAAAAGACCATGAAGTAAAGAGCAGCAGCTACGCCAGCAGTAACCCGGCGTCGTTCCAGATTGTTCCGTTAGGGGAAGGGCGCTGTAAAGTTAAGGCAGTCTCAGAGGGAACAGGTCTTGTTACACTGGCAGTAAAAACCACAGACGGAAAAAGCCTGACGGAGAAGGTATTTGTGTCCGTGTACAAAAAAGTTACCGCCTGTCGGGCGGAAGCGTTAAAAAAGACAGATGTGTACCGCGGGGCTTCCTCAAGCGCAGGTGTGGAAAATGCAGACAAGAAGGGAACGCTTTCCAAGGGGGAAGCCGTAACTATTATCGCTACATGCGGAAATTATTACTTGTTCCGGGCAAAAAGCGGAATCACTTACGAAGATGACAAAGACACCGGCTTTGTTAAAAAAAGCGATATCAAAATACCAGTGGATAAGGTTTCCATACAGGAGAAAAATGTTTCGGTAGAAAAAGGAAGTAATACGAAACTGAACGTGACAGTCAGTCCGGGACTGGCGACCGAAAAGGCAGTCATATGGAAAACCGGAAGCAGTAAGACGGCTTCC
>DEUM01000069.1:21966-24463 GCA_002362575.1 Lachnoclostridium sp. UBA3262
GTGACAGTCAGTCCGGGACTGGCGACCGAAAAGGCAGTCATATGGAAAACCGGAAGCAGTAAGACGGCTTCCGTCAATGCCGCCGGAACGGTCAATGCAAAGGCAGAGGGAACAACCACGGTTTCTGCGACCGCAAAGGACGGAAGTGGCAAGTCGGACAGCGTATATCTGTCTGTGTATAAAAAGGTGACAGAGACTTCGGGATATCTTAAGTCAGATACGGACTTTTATGCCGTGGGGAATGATAAGGTTTCCATCGGCAAGGGAAAACGAGGGACAAAACTTACCGTGGTCGGTGTCTGTCAAAGTTATTACCGGGTAAAAACAGGTGCTGGAATTATAGATAAAGGATATAATGACTATTGCTATATTGCAAAGACAAAGGTAAAGATACCAGTAACGGAAGTTCGGCTGAATACGGACAGCTTTACCTTATTGCCGGGGAAAAAGACGCATCTGACCGTCACGGTTGCGCCGGAAATGGCTGACAACAAAGTAGTCAGATGGAAAAGCAGTGATAAAAAAATTGCCGTTGTAGACAGCGATGGAATTGTCACGGCGAAAAAAGCAGGAAGGGCAGTCATAACAGTAAGCGCTGTGGATGGAGGGAAAACTGCCAGATGTGAAATTGTAGTGTCGGAGAAAAAGGAAGCGAATAAGAAAGTGCAATCAAGAACATCCCTGTCTATAAAATCGGATAGTATGAGCAGTATGGATGTGGGAATAGGGAATGAAGAACCGCACACGGGTTTTATGTTATATGTAAATGGGAAAAAGTATGATGAAAATACTTATAAAAAAAGGTAACAAGCGCATTTACCATAAGATGAGCAAAGTGCAAAAGGTAACAGCCGGGAAAATAGTGATTAGCGCCAACGCGCTAAAGGATAAGTCGATTACGGTCTGTTGGGAAAAAATAGGGGGCGTCAGGCGATATGAAGTTTACCGAGCGGGAAAAAAGAAGGGAAAATATAGGCTGCTCAAAAGGGTAAAGAAAAATAAAAATTCATATACAGATAAGGCAGTTAAGGTAAATAAAACCTATTATTATAAGGTAAAACCGATGGATAAAAAAGGTAAAAAAGCCAGCAGCAACACGGATTATGCCACTGCATGTAAGCTCAAAAATGTTGCGAAGTATATTTCCTCCAAATACGGCATTGTCTGCATAGAGAAAAAGAAAAGTATACATTCCTACAATATAGGTGGGATATATTCACCCATAAAATACAGAATGAATGGGAATACACTGGAGCTCCATCTCTATCTGGAGTTTGTGACTTATCACAATACGGGAAGGAAAGATGAGATGGGGACAAAAATATATAAAAAGGGACCTGCTTCCGTAAAGAGTGAAGTTCCTACTGCAAATTATATTTCTTGGTTTAAAAGGGGAATCGAGAGGGCATATACGATTAATGTAATAGGAGGAAAGGGTGACTTTAAGGAGGGAGTTAATTTTAATACAAGGATGATTATCCATGAAAAAGGAAATGGGGAAAAGTATAAGGCGAAGCAGAACTTTATTGAAGTACAGATTGGCGGGGAGTGTCCGAATTGTACATCGGAAGGTGATCATTGGTATCATACAAATGTAGGAGGAAGTAATAATTCAGAAGACTATATAGAATACACGGAAGGTGTTTCGGTGGTTTATATGCCTACAAATGAACAAGTAAGGGCAAACAAAAGTAAAGATTATAGTTATCCATATGCTGATGAAAGTGGGTATAGTATAACCGCAGCACATGAATTAGGGCATGCTTTGGGATTAGACGATGCATATGCTAGTGATAAATATGATAGATGTGCTGATAATGACGAAACAGGGCACAAATATAGTTCTACTGAAAATCTTTATGATAACGTCATGAAATGCGGTTGGTATTATAAAGTAATGAATGCAAACCAAATTGAAATGTTACTGATAGCGATAGATAAAAAGACAGGGCTTCCTACTAACGGATTGCAGCATTTTAATTCATATGGAAAGTATAATAAGAAAACAGGAAAAAGAGAAAATGAAATTTCATGGGCAATTAAAAATCATACAGATTTACAAAAAGAAAGGTAAAGGAGGGGAATAATAATGAAAACTACAAGCAAATTTATAAAAGTATTTATAATTATTTTATTGCTAACAGTGGGATATCTGCCTTCAGTTAAGAGTATCATTGCTGTTGTTTCTGACAATGCGGCTGTAATTTCTGCACCGAACAATATCCGCGCTATTCGAAAATCAAATACGGCAGTCCGTCTTGAGTGGAAGGGGGTGCCGGAGGGAGATGGTTATATTATTTACCGCTACAAGCGTTCTACAAAAAAATACGGAAAGATACATACCGTAAAGGGAACGAAAGCTGGTAAGTGGATGAAGTGGACGGATAAGCGTTTGAAAATGAATACCGTATACAAATATAAGATAGCATCTTACAGGACAATTGACGGAAAAAGACAGATAAGTAATGTATCGGACTGGGTAAGTGCAAAGACATAT
>DEUM01000008.1 GCA_002362575.1 Lachnoclostridium sp. UBA3262
CTACAAAAACTTTACCCTAGCAAAGACCGGACTGAGCTGCAAATACTATTTTTTTACTTTCACGCAACGCTTTCCATACCAGTCACCGATATCCTCACTATGTCTCGGAGCTATTTCAATATAATATTTCTTTCCTTTTTTCAAGCCTTTTAAAGTATATTTTGTCGCTTTCTTTCCCCATTTAAAATCATTCCCCCAGCCATCTTTTGGATAATATTTAGCGTTCGACATATCTTTCTTTGTCGCATAGCGTACGATAAAACCAAACTCAGTCAATCTCTTGTAATCTCTTACATATATTTTTATCTTTTTCCCTTTTACATTTTTCACTTTGTACTTGATCCAGACAGGATGTACCTCCACTGTCCCATGGGTAGACGGATATAGATAATCATCTGCATTCACATCCCATCGAATAAGATACCAATTTTTCTTTGTTACCTTTTTCATCGGAAAACTTATTCTATCACCGTAACGATATGTTTTCGGGAGTTTGCACTTTGCCTTTCCGCCCCTTAAGTTATACTTAATTTTATATTTTTTTCCTTTTGCTTTCGCTGTTTTTCCCGCCGGTACTTTATTTTTCTTTTTCCCATTTACATACCATGTTTTCCTTTTATGATTGTTATCTAAGGGAAGGGAAAGGGAAGAACGGTTGACGATTGTTGTTACCGGACATTCCTCGAATTTATCCTTGCACACCTGCAAAGATTTTGGTAACGTAATTTTTCTCAGTGAGCTACAATAGAAAAATGCGTGTTCTCCAATATGGGTAACGGAGTCAGGTATCTTTAGCGATTTCAATTCCTGACAGGTGGAAAATGCATAGTCACCTATATAGGTCACAGAGCCCGGAATTCTTATAGATTCTAACTTTTTGCAATATGAAAAAGCACTATCTTCTATTTTTTCTAGGGTAGAAGGAAGCTCTACTTTTTTTAGGCTATATTCAGCACTAAATATGGCTTCTTCCAATATTTGAAGCCCTTCTGGTAGTTTGATACTTTCAATATCCGACTCCAAATCGTTAAAAGCAGATGAAGAAATGGAAGTGATTCCTTTTTCAATAATGAGCCTATTGCAAGTTGAATACCACTTTTTCACTTTTCTTGCCCAGCCATAAGCAAGCCGCCCTTTCCCTTTGACAACAAGCGTTTTGTTATTATCCTGCCACTCACAAGTTATCGTGTTATTTACTTCCTCTTTTTCTTCCTCTGCTAGTGACCGTGCCGGCACTAAAACGGTAGATAATACCAACAATAAGATAAGCAATAATGATACACTCTTTTTCATGAATATTTCCCTCCTCTGCTCTCAAAAAGCACTTTTCTTTATATAATGAATATACTGTATTTTCTTTTTTCCCGTTTTGCAGGCTGTGATACCAAAATCCAGATAATCACCATTGATGTGGCACCCTTCTATCTCCCACTCCTTTTCCTTATTCGCATCTTCCTTTGGAATCAAAGGTTTGATAGGAAGCAGTTTCTTCCCTGCTATCTTTTTCTCCTTCTTACGAATCAGAAATCTCCCTATTTGAAGTTTCTTATGCAATGATTCGCTGCCTCCACATGTGTAGATATGCCACGCTTTTTTACCACTGGACGTAATTGTATTGCTGACTTCAATCGACTGGAAGGAACCACTTGGCTTCAGCACTTCTGCTTTCTCTGCATTTTCTATGTAAGAAGCATAGAATGCTTTTTGCGCAACGGACTTGTTTGTTTTAAAGGAAAAGGTCTGATGTACTTTTTCTCCTCCCAGTCCATACAGATAGTTCTTTATCTTTGTAAAATCATAGACGCTGACCTGTACCTTGTTCTTTGTGAATTTTGCCCAAATAACAAGGTTTGTTCCATCCGCAGATAAAGCGGCGTCCGCCCGATTCAGAACACCAGCCTTTTTTCTATCTATATTCGCATACTCCAAGTCTTTTATTTGCTTAAATTTAGTTTTATTATCTCCATAGGCAAATTTGTCTTTCTTTTTATATTTTACTATCGTCGCATAGTCGATGCACGCCAGCTCCTTAGACCAACCATCCCTTGTATTTCCCCCAAGCAGAAAATAATTTGTTACCGCATTTCCCTTCTTAACCGAAAACTGGTCCATCGTCTGTCCGTGGGCAAAGCCAGGCATTTCGATTTTTCCCACTTCCCTTATTGGAAAAACATTTGTATTTGGAGTTAGTTTGTTCTGTCTCAGGACAGCGCTATCCTCGTCTCGTGTCATAGTATAACATATCCCGCCCTTTTGGTAAAATCCCTGAATGGCTGCCGCATTGCTTTTCTCATGTTTCAGTTTGTATCTTACTTTAGCCGCTACCTTCTTGGCGGCTGCCCTTGCACGCGGCGAGCTTTGCTCGTTCTCCAGCTTCTCGATGTACTCTGCTCCTTCCACATACCCGCCCTGTGCGATATACTCCTTCATTTCTTCCAGAGTATCGAAATCATCCGGTTCCATGATGTGCTCGGTGTCTGGCAGTACATTACCTTCAGCATCCAGTTTCGGCTTTTCGGCTCTGCGCATCTCGTCTAAAATATAGCTCTCAATTTCCACTGCGCCGTCACAGGAAGCAATAAATCCAAACTCGACCGTTTCCCCAGCACCGATATTACGGTTCTTTTCCGCATTGTCTATGCACTGGATAGTTTCATAGGTGGAGAGGACTGAAGCATCCCATATGCTTTCGATTTTTAAATTACTGTCAAGGTTCAGCTTCCAGTCCTCAATAACATGGCCTCCTTTGTTTGTGATAGAAATCTTTCCTTTTACATGGTTATCCCACCGGGCTTCCTCTGTGTACTCCATAGTATAGTCTTCGCTCGCCACCGCCATGCACTCATGGGTGAGGTAGTATTCCGTCGGATAAGTAAATTCACTATCGTAAGAAACAATCATCCCAAACGATACCGTGCCGTCTACCGGGATATCCGAATTCCAGCCTACATTTTTCACGATATACCCATTCTCTTTATGGGAAGTAATCTCTGCATTCCAGATTTTTTCAATTTCACTACCATACTGAAAAGCAACCTCCCAGTCGTCTATTACCTCGCCCGATACATTCTCCAGTGTTACGCATACATTTGTATGCCCCGCCCACTGCCCATTTACCTGATAGTGGATTTTCAGCCTGTCATCGAGCGAATAATACTGGTTTCTGCTCTCTGCGGAGTCC
>DEUM01000045.1 GCA_002362575.1 Lachnoclostridium sp. UBA3262
TTTTATCAGGAAGGAATCGAGGAAGGAAAACGCGAGGTTATCACAAACATGCTCAAAGAAAAGATGGATGAGGAGATAATCAGTCGTGTAACCAAACGACCGATAGAGTATGTATTGTCGGTGAAAGAGGAAATGCTTGCGATGGTACAGGAGGAAACTACTTATAACTGTGAGGAGTAGGGAATTAAAAAAAGGCCCACCGTAATAGGTTCCTGCCAAGAGGAAAGTGAGCCTTTTTGTATATACTATAATATTATGATGTTGGGGTCAGACACTAGCATCCTATTATCCCTGATACAGATTTCGTTTATCAATAACACGCACGGCCTTGCCTTCGCTTCTTGCAATAGTCTTTGGCTCGACGAGGGTAACCTCGGCAAGAATACCAAGCATTGCTTTCAGACCGGACACCAGCTTTTTGCGTGCCAGCTCGCGGTTGAAGGTGTCATCCGCAGCCATGGCCGGAGTTAATTCTACCTGAACCTCGATATTATCGCTGTTTTTAGAGCGGGTAACGATAATCTGGTAGTTTGCAGCAAATCCCTGATTGATAAGTACAGTCTCAATCTGGGAAGGGAATACATTGACGCCTTTGACAATCAGCATATCGTCACTGCGTCCCATTGGCTTACTCATTTTTACATGAGTACGTCCACAGGAGCATTTTTTGCGGCTGAGTATGCAGATGTCACGTGTGCGGTAGCGGAGAAGTGGGAACGCTTCCTTCGTAATACTTGTAAATACAAGTTCGCCCTTTTCACCGTCCGGCAGAACCTCGCCAGTAACCGGATTGATAACCTCTGCGATGAAGTGGTCTTCATTGATGTGCATACCGGTCTGTTCACTACACTCGAACGAGACGCCCGGGCCGGAAATCTCGGTCAGACCGTAAATGTCATAGGCTTTGATACCAAGAGCTTCTTCAATATCGTGGCGCATTTCCTCTGTCCATGCCTCTGCACCGAAGATACCCGCTTTTAGTTTGATTTTATCTCTTACGCTCTGTTCATGGACTGCTTCGCCAAGATAAGCGGCATAGGAAGGAGTACAGCATAAAATCGTAGAACCCAGATCGGTCATAAACTGAATCTGTCGGTCTGTGTTTCCAGAGGACATTGGTAATGTCAGGCTGCCTACCTTGTGAGAGCCTCCATTCAACCCCGGACCACCGGTAAATAAACCATAGCCGTAGCAGACATGTACAACATCTTCCTTTGTTCCGCCCGCAGCCACGATAGCGCGCGCGCAACATTCTTCCCATAAATCAAGATCATGCTGGGTATAAAAAGCAACAACGCGACGGCCCGTCGTTCCGCTGGTGGACTGGATTCTGACACAATCACTTAAAGGTCGTGCTAAAAGTCCATATGGGTACGCATCGCGCAAATCATCTTTTGTAAGAAAAGGAAGTTTATGTAAATCATCGACGGATTTGATATCCCCCGGTTCCAATCCTTTATTTTGCATTTTTGTCCGGTAATACGGAACGTTATCATAAACATTTTTTACTTGCTTAACGAGACGCTTACTCTGCCATTCGCGAATCTGCTCAGGAGAGGCGCACTCGATATCTTTCTGAAAATAGTTACTCATCGTCCTAGTTTCCTCCAATCTTGTCATCCGGCGATAACGTCGGATTTTCACATTACCATTACCAATTTTACCACAGATAGCTAACAGTGGGCAAGAGGGATTTTTGGTATGTTTTTATTGCCAAACAGATAAAAAGTCCCTCTGACATTTCTGCCGGAGGGACTTTGTTACAACCCATTGTAATTCTTTAACTTTTACATAAATTTATATAAAAATTATTTCATTAGAATCTGATTATAACTTTGTAACGTTTGCAGCCTGAGGTCCTTTTTCGCCGTCAATCACTTCGAATTCAACTTCATCGCCTTCGTCTAATACTTTGAATCCGTCCATCTGCAGTGCAGAGAAATGTACAAATACATCATTTCCTTCCTCGTCAGAAATAAAACCGAATCCTTTTTTAGCATTAAACCATTTAACTGTACCTTTCATGTGTCTGCCTCCTAAAAAAATTTTTAACACTCCATAACCATATCACAAAGTATGGAAAAAGTCAAACAAAACCATGTAAAGATTTGGAAAAAGAATTTTGCAATGTGGGAAAAAATATGATACTGTATAAATACTGGTAAAAATTACAAAGATATAAGCAGGAAATAGTGAATAAAGGTCTGTTTAAATTATGAAATAAAGAGAGGTTTAGAGATGGATATTACAAAATGTACAGCATATGAGCTGCGGATGAAGCAAAATCTGACGGAGCTGAATAGTATCGGGTATCTGCTGGAGCACAAAAAAACAAAGGCAAAGGTTGTGCTAATTGAAAACGACGATACTAATAAGGTGTTTACCATTGGGTTCCGCACGCCGCCAAAGGATTCGACCGGGGTGGCGCATATCGTGGAGCATACGGTTTTATGTGGTTCAAAGGAATTTCCAGTCAAGGATCCATTTATTGAGCTGGCGAAGGGCTCGCTGAATACATTTCTGAATGCTATGACTTATCCGGATAAGACAGTTTATCCGGTGGCAAGCTGCAATGATAAAGATTTCCAGAATTTAATGCATGTATATTTGGACGCCGTATTTTATCCTAATATATATAAGGAAGAAAAAATATTCCGTCAGGAGGGGTGGCATTATGAAATGGAGAGCGAGGATGCCCCGCTCAAGTACAACGGTGTAGTTTTCAACGAAATGAAGGGTGTGTTTTCCTCTCCGAAGCAGATTCTGGCACGGGATATCCAGCAATCGCTTTTTCCGGATAACGCTTATGGGGTGGAATCGGGGGGCGATCCGGAGGTAATTCCGGAGCTGACGTACGAAGATTATCTGGATTTTCATAGGAAATATTATCATCCATCAAACAGTTATATCTATCTGTATGGCGACATGGATATGGAAGAAAAGCTGAACTGGATAGATGAAAATTATCTGAGTGAGTTTGAATATCTGGCGGTCGATTCGGAGATTCAAACACAGCAGCCATTTGATGCAATGCGAAAGCTATATGGTTTCTATTCAGCGACCGAGGGAGAGGAGACAGAGGGAAAAGCGTATTTCAGCTATAATGCGGTTTGTGCAGATTCTCTGGACAGGAATTTGTATCAGGCATTTCAAGTGTTGAACTATGTATTGCTGCAGTCTGTTGGCGCTCCGTTGAAACAGGCACTGTTAGATGCCGGAATCGGCAGTGAGATACAGGGAACCTACGAGGAGAGCATAAAACAGCCGTATTTTTCCATTGTTGCGAAGAATGTCAGGAAATCACAGAAGCAGGAATTTCTTGATTTGATACACACGACGCTTACCCGTATTGTGGAGGAGGGGTTAAATGAAAAATCGCTCCGCGCTGCTATCAATGCGATGGAATTTCAGTATCGTGAAGCGGATTTTGGAGCATTTCCAAAAGGGCTGATGTATGGACTTGAGATTTTTGACAGTTGGCTTTATGATGAGGATAAGCCTTTTATTCATATTCAGGCAAATGATACTTTTGCCTTCTTAAAGGAGCAGATTGGTACGGGGTATTTCGAAAATATTATCCGGACGTATTTATTGGAGAACACACACACAAGCTTTGTCTGTGTGGAGCCAAAGATTGGTCTGACAGCGCTTATGGAGAAGGAAGAAAAGGAAACGCTGGAGCAGATAGAAAAGACGTTGACGAAAGAGGGGCGGGAAGCACTTGTAAAAGAGACGGAGGCGCTTCGCAAATACCAGGAGGAAGCGACGCCGGCAGAGGCCCTGAAGTGTATTCCTCTTTTGGAGAGAGAGGATATCGGAAAGAAAGCGCTCGCCTTTTCCAATGAGGAGAGGACAATGGCGGGATGTCCGGCGCTGCACCACGACATTTTTACAAATGGAATCAGTTACATCCGACTTGCTTTTGATGGCAAGGATTTTAAGGAGTATGCACCGTATTTAGAGCTTTTGACGGAGTTAGTCGGCTTTACGGATACGGATAAACATGAAAAATTAGAACTCAGCAATGAGATTTTGCTTCATGCCGGCGGCTACTCTGTCAATACAGTAATCTATAAAAACAGAAAGAAAGATAGTTATAGATTGATGTTGGAGGTTACCACTAAGATTCTGTATCAGGAAACCGGATATATGATGGAACTTCTGAAAGAAATCGCGACATCATCCCATGTATGGGATGAGAAACGTCTGAAGGAAGTAATCGGGGAGATTCGCTCTGCTAAGCAGATTAGCCTACAGTCATCGGGAAATGTAACGGCAGTCAGCCGTTCACTGGCATATCTGAGCGAGGCAGGGTACTATGCAGAACAGATGAAAGGCATTGCATATTATGATTTCTTATGTGATTTGGAGGAGAATTTTGAATCGCGAAAGGAAAACCTTATTGCTATATTGCGGGGGCTGGTAAAGGCTATCTTTACAAGAGAGCGGATACAAATCAGTATTACGGCGGACAGAGAAGGATATGAAATATTGGAAAAGAATGTTGGTATCTTTTTAAACGGACTGCCGGAACATGTGGAGGCAGAGCTGCCAAAACCGGAATGGGTACTCTCGCCAATTACAGAAAACGAGGGCTTCCGGACTGCCAGTAAGATTCAGTACGTCGCCCGCACTGGAAATTTTAAAGATAAGGGTATTGCATACAGTGGGGTTTCAAAGGTAGTGAAGACGATTTTAAGTTATGATTATCTCTGGAATGAAATCCGTGTCAAGGGAGGCGCTTATGGAGTTATGTGCGCTTTTGGCAACGACGGGCAGGGGTATATGGTGTCTTACCGGGATCCGAATCTGGCAGAGACAAATCAGGTGTATCAGGGGATACCGGAGTATTTGCGCAGCTATGATGCGGATGAGCGGGATATGATGAAATATATTATCGGTACGGTTAGCGATTTGGATACGCCGCTTACGCCGAGGACAAAGGGTAGCCGTTCGTTTACCGCATTTATGACCGGGATTACGGACGAGGATATACAGAGAGAGCGTGACGAAGTGCTTTCTGCGGACAAGGAGAAGATACGGAAGGCGGCAGACATGGTAGAGGCAGTCCTGTCGGATGGTTACATCTGTGTGCTGGGCAGTGAGGAAAAAGTGAAACAATCCGAAAATTTGTTTGGTGCAACACGGGTATTGAAATAACAGGGATAAAGTACGGAGGATTGACGTATGGAGAAAAATTTTAAATCCGGATTTGCCACACTGGTCGGCAGGCCGAATGTCGGCAAATCGACGCTTATGAACCGCATCATTGGGCAGAAGATTGCGATTACTTCAAATAAACCGCAGACGACAAGAAACCGGATTCAGACGGTATACCATGATGAGCGGGGGCAGATTATATTTTTAGATACGCCGGGTATCCACAAGGCAAAAAATAAACTGGGCGAGTATATGGTCAATGTGGCGGAGCATACATTCCACGAGGTGGATGTTGTACTCTGGCTGGTAGAGGCGACAACCTTTATCGGGCAGGGGGAACGGCATATTGCTGAGGTGCTGTCACAGGCGGATGTGCCGGTTATTCTTGTAATGAATAAAATTGACAAGGTAAAAAAAGAAGAACTGCTTGTGTGTATAGATACATACAGGGAGCTTATGGAATTTCAGGAGATTGTCCCAGTGTCGGCAAAGACCGGCGAGAGTGTGGAACATCTCATAGAGGTTATGTTTGGGTATCTTGAGGAAGGGCCACAGTACTATGATGAAGATACCGTGACAGACCAGCCGGAACGGCAGATTGTAGCAGAGCTAATACGCGAAAAGGCACTCCGGCTCCTATCCGATGAAATCCCACATGGAATTGCCGTGTCGGTCGAGCAGATGAAAAAGCGTCCCGGGAAAAGAAAGCTCATTGATATCGATGCGACTATTGTATGTGAAAAAAATTCACACAAGGGTATTATTATCGGAAAACAGGGCAGCATGCTCAAGCAGATAGGAATACATTCCCGAAAGGATATCGAAGATTTTTTACAGTCCAAAGTAAATTTAAAACTTTGGGTTAAAGTAAAAAAAGATTGGAGAGACAGCGATTTTCTGTTGAAAAATTTTGGCTACCGGGAAATGGAATAAAGTGCCAGCATAGCAGATGGCTCATGCGGAAATCCTATTGTTATAACATAATTACAATAGGAGGAAAGATATGGAGAACGAAGAAAGCTGGACTACATTTATGAATACAGGAAGTGTATCGGATTATCTGGAATATGCAAGGACAAGCCGTACGGACGGCATAAATTCAGTAAAAGAGGAGAGAGGGCAGCGTGAAGGAACGAGTGATGGGAATGGTACTGTCGGCCGCTACCATTGGTGAATATGATAAGCGCATTGTTCTTCTGACAAAGGAGAGAGGAAGGATTTCTGCCTTTGCCAGAGGGGCAAGACGCCCTAAGAGTCCGCTCTCAGCGTCTACGGAGCCATTTACCTTTGGTGAATTTTTTATTTACTGTGGCAGGGATTCCTATACGATAGAGCAGGTAGAGGTAAAAAACTTTTTTCCAGAACTGCGAAAAGATTTGGATAATCTTTATATGGCGCTCTATTTTTGCGAGGTCGCAGATTATTTTACGAGAGAGGGAATGGAAGCGAAGGCGGAGCTGAATCTTTTATATCTCTCCCTGCGGGCGCTGACGGCACCGTCGCTCCCGCGTACACTGGTGCGGTACATATATGAGTTCAGAATCCTGTCTATTGAGGGAGAGGCGCCCCGGATTTTTGAATGTATGCATTGCGGGGGCACAGATTCCCTGCACCACTTTTATGTGAGCGAGGCAGGGATTGTCTGTGATAGCTGCCATGACGGCAGAAGCGGTATGGAGATATCAGAGACAACGGTATATACCCTGCAGAGGATTGTGTCCTCTCCGCTGGAACGGCTTTATACGTTTACAGTGGGCGAAAACGTCCAAAAGGAGTTAGAGCGGGTTGTAGGACGTTATTTTTCTGCCCATACGGATAAGAATTTTCAGTCGCTGTCCATGTTTTAATTTTTTAAACAAGTATTATCTGGAGTTTCCTTTTTTTATTTCGTTGACGGTCATTTCTCCGCTTTCATTTGAAGACGACAAATAAAATTTGTAATCGTTCTCATCCCTTGCCGCTCTAAAGTCAGATAGATATTCCCAATCAATAGTAAGTCCGGCGCCGTCAAAGATTTTTGTGAAGCTGTTTGCGGAAGAACCGTTGCCGATATAAATACCGTCTGTTGTTAAAAGGAAAATTTCCTCATCAAGAATATCAAGGGAAACGGGATTGCGTATTTGGGGTAGAGTGATTTTTTCAGCCTCTTTTGCTCCGGATTTCAAGACGCTGATTTGAGCGACGTCCGTTGAATTCAGAAAATATATTTCTTTTCCGCTGATACATAAGGATTTTGCAGAAATATCTTCCCAGTATTCTGTCATTTTCTGCTGTATGAAATCATAGGAATATAGCGTTTCTTTTTCCATGTCGTAAAAAATGGCATACTTATCTTCTTTTACTCCCTGCCACATTAAGTTGTTTAAATTGTCTATCCCGTTCCATTTTTTGACGGAATGGATTTATTGTCACTGCGGTAAAAGCCAAAGACCATAGTGTTCTTATCATCAATCGCAAAGGTTGTGTTTTTCCATTCATTATTGATATATTCAAGTTTCTGGTATGTATTTTTCATTGTTTGTGCGTCTTGAGTTCCGGTGATGATAGTATAGGTTTCCGGATTATATACCGTCTTATAAGATGAATAATCGGAAATATTTTTAAAAGGGGCTTGTATCTCCCTGCATTGATATGAATTGTCTTGCGCAGCAGGAGCAGGTGTTACTGTGCTGCTTTCTTGATTAGCTGCGCAGGATGTGTTTAACAATAATATAATAAAGATGCAGATTAAAGCTTTAGTCTTAGTTAACATGTTTTCTCCTTTCCGGTAATTGGTTTTTTAATTTTCAAATGTAAAGATATTATTATACTATCAGATTTTTTTGAAAAAGTCTATTTTGTGGAGAATCCACAGTCCACATTCACGTTTCCTATCCATATTATGACCTCTTACGGCAGGATACCTGCCACTTACTTAAAATCTATTTACAAAATTCCCCGGTTTGTTATAATGACAGTGACACCGCAAAAGGTCTGTTAGAATAGAGGAAGCCTATGAAAATAAGAATTGAATTAGAAGAAAATCTGTCAGAGGATGAAGTTGTTATCCGCTGCCGTTCGCTGACGGATGAAGTAAAGCAGGTGCAGAACGCTGTCGCCACTGCGACCTCCTCACAGCAGAGCTTCATATTATATAAAGAAGATACAGAGTATTATGTGGCGCTCAGTGATATTTTGTTTTTTGAAACGGAAGGCAGCCAGTTATATGCACATACGAGGGACAATGCATATCAGGCGAAATACCGTCTGTATGAACTGGAGGAAATACTTCCGGGGTATTTTCTGCGGGTGTCAAAATCCACGATTGTCAATGTAAAGGAAATTTATTCATTAAGTAAAAGTAATCTGACTTCGACAAGTGTGGCAGCGTTTGCGGACTCGCACAAACAGGTATTTGTATCAAGGCATTATAGCAAATTATTGAAAGAAAAATTGACGGAAGTGAGGATGAGAGGATGAAGAAAAATTATTTTTGGGGAGTATTTTTAATTTTGGCAGGAGCCTATCTGATTGTCAGCCAGATGGGATATCTGCCGCGGGCAGGTGTGTTTACCAGTGTTGCCACGATTGTGTGTATCGCTGCCCTGATTCACAGTGTATTGCATTTGAGCTTTGGAGGGATTTTATTCCCACTTGCATTTATCGGCATTTTATATGATGAACCGCTGGGGATAACGGCGATAACCCCGTGGGCAATTTTACTCGCCGCCCTGTTAGGAACTATCGGATTGAACATATTATTTGCTAATGTGAAGGCAAAGAGGCATTTTAAGCATAAGCACAAAAAGGAAATAGAAATGGGCATGGAAAAGGGCGAGAGCGTTGAAGGCGAAAATATTTACCTGAAGTCCTCGTTTGGTTCCCTGATTCGCTATGTGACTTCCACGGATTTTCGCTATGCAGCGATAGAATCGAATTTCAGTGGCGTAAAGGTGTATTTTGATAACGCTGTCGTGCCGACAGGAAACGCAACGATTGAGCTTGATTCTAATTTTTCCGGAGTAGAGTTTTATATACCAGATAACTGGCAGATTGTAAATCATCTGGATTCTACTTTCGGAGGGATTAGCGAAAAGAATAAAAGGACGGGTGAGGCTGCGGTGACGCTGACGCTGGAGGGAGAGAATACCTTTTCCGGGGTGACGATTTATTATGTGTAGTTGGTAGTGAAAGAAAGCCTTGAAAAAATTTCTTCAAAATAGTACAATAAAGCGAAAGACGTAAAAGTATGATGAAAAAATATGTTTTGGAGGAATGAAGTATGGAAAAGACAATGGAGAAAATTGTTGCCTTGGCAAAGAACAGGGGATTTATTTACCCGGGTTCAGAAATATATGGGGGATTGGCAAATACATGGGATTACGGAAATCTTGGAGTAGAGTTAAAGAATAATGTGAAAAAAGCGTGGTGGCAGAAATTTGTTCAGGAGAATAAATATAATGTCGGTGTGGACTGTGCCATTCTGATGAACCCGCAGACATGGGTGGCATCCGGGCATCTGGGAAGCTTTTCGGATCCGCTGATGGACTGTAAAGAATGTCATGAGCGATTCCGTGCTGACCAGTTGATCGAGGAGTTTGCCGGAAAAGAGGGTATTGAGCTGGAAACCTCAGTGGATGGCTGGACGAAGGAGCAGATGGAGGAGTTTATTTCCGGACATAAGGTTGCCTGTCCGAGCTGTGGCAAGCATAATTTTACGGAAATCCGACAATTTAACCTGATGTTTAAGACTTTTCAGGGTGTTACAGAGGACGCGAAAAATACAGTATACCTTCGCCCAGAGACGGCGCAGGGAATTTTCGTAAACTTTAAAAACGTGCAGAGAACGTCAAGAAAGAAGGTTCCTTTTGGTATTGCCCAGATTGGAAAGGCGTTCCGAAACGAAATTACACCGGGAAACTTTACGTTCCGTACTCGTGAGTTCGAACAGATGGAGCTGGAATTTTTTTGTGTGCCGGATACGGACCTTGAGTGGTTCTCATATTGGAAGGAGTTTTGTATTAACTGGCTTCAGACTCTAGGTATAAAAGAGGAGGAGATGAGAGTCCGTGACCATGATAAGGAGGAGCTTTCCTTCTATAGTAAAGCAACCAGCGACATTGAATTTTTATTCCCGTTTGGCTGGGGTGAACTGTGGGGAATTGCAGACCGGACGGATTATGACCTTACACAGCATCAGAATACGTCAAGTGAGGATATGAGTTATTTTGATGATGAGAGAAAGGAAAAATATATACCGTATGTCATTGAGCCGTCACTGGGGGCAGACCGTGTGACGCTGGCATTTCTATGCAGCGCCTATGACGAGGAGGAAATCGGCGAGGGGGATGTGCGTACAGTAATGCATTTTCATCCGGCACTTGCTCCTGTCAAAATCGGAGTATTACCATTGTCAAAGAAGCTGAATGAGAATGCGGAAAAAGTGTTTGATGAACTGTGCAAGGATTACAATTGTGAATATGATGACCGCGGGAATATCGGTAAACGTTACCGCCGTCAGGATGAAATCGGTACACCATACTGCGTTACCTACGACTTTGATTCTGAGGAGGATGGTATGGTAACTGTTCGTGACCGTGATACAATGGAACAGGAGCGGGTAAAAATTAGTGAGTTAAGAGCTTACTTTGCGGATAAGTTTACGTTTTAGAAGAAAGGTTGAAAGAATTTTCTTATGAAAAAGAGAGCGTACGATAGAAAGCAGATAGCGGTTATTGTTTTTCTCAGTGCGGTAATGCTTATGATAGCGGTTTTTCTAAATCAGATGCACCGGAAAAAGGGGACAAAGGAGTCTGTCTCGACGCAGGTTTCGATATCAGCGGTGGAGAAAATAGCGATGCCGCAGCCGACTGTATCGCCGACGCCGGATCCGACGAAGAAAATAGCGACCTATCTGCAGGGCCCGAAGTCTTGGAAGGAAAGACGGGCGTGGTCCGGTAAGTGGGGACGGGAATATTATGATGGCGGCAAGTTCGGAGGATTTGGCTGCGGGCTGTGCTGCATGGCTAATATTTATTGTTCGCTTACGGAGTACCGCTGTTCTCCGGTTGATATGTATGAATATGCGAAAAAGGAAAGTATGTATGGCGGAGGCGGAGCCATTGACTGGGGATTTATGAAGCAGACGCTGATGTCGCTTGGCTTCACCTGTAAGGTAGGAAGAAAGCCGTCGGATTATGCGACATTCCAGAAATTAGTAAAGAAATCCGAAGCGTGTATTGTGGTGGTAAGCAGCAACAACAGCACCTGCTACTGGAAGAATACGCCGGGACACTACGTTACCCTGTTTTTATATGATGAAAAATCGGACAAGGTGTTTCTTGCGGATTCGGGCGATCCGAACCATAATCGCCACTGGGTGCCATTAAAGAAAATTTATCAATCCCTGAAAACGGCGAATAACCGACAGTATTTATCTGTGACAGGGTATGATAAGTCCAAGGATAATTGGAAGAACCGGAAGATTACCGGAAATTGTATATTACCAGAGGGGTGGAAATAAACCACCCCTCGATTTTTCTAATTTGTTTTTTCGATATATCCGATGCCCAGACAGTTCGGTCCGATATGAGTGCCGACGACAGGCCCGATGCAGGTAATAAAGATGTCGTTTGTAATGCCTGCTTCACGGAGCTGTTCTTTGAAAGCCTCTGCCCGTTCCGGCGCATTGGAGTGACCAATGACAAGCTGATAAGAAGTGTCGGCAGGATTTTCCGTAAGCTTGTTAATTAACCACGCGTTACAGGATTTTTTCCCTTTTACTTTATCAACCGGCTTTGCACCGTCGGCAATGACCTGAAGAACCGGATGAAGTTTCATCAGTCCGCCAATCAGGGCAGCGCTTTTGGATATTCTTCCGCCGCGTTTTAAGTATTCCATTGTATCAATTACGATATATGTCTTTGTTTTTGGCAGAAGTTCCGTAATCTTTTCTGTGATTTCGTCGGCAGAAAGTCCTTTGTCCCGCATAGCTACGGCAGTTTCAATGAGAAGTGCCTGCCCCATTGCTCCATTTTCACAGTCGATTAGATGAAGCCTGTCAGAATCCACATTCCCGGCAGCGATGGAAGCAGACTGGTAGGTTGCGCTCATATGCTTGGAAAAAAGAATTGCGACGACATCATCTCCGTTATCAATATAACTCTTAAATTTTTCTTCAAATTCATACGGGTTTACCGCGGCAGTCGACGGATTGTCACTGCTCGTTTCCAGTTTTTCGTAAAATTCTTCATTTGATAATTCAATTCCGCATTTATAGTCCTGTTCGCCAAAGCGGACGGTCAGGGGAAGAATATCAATGTTTAGTTTCTTCGCGTGCTCCATTGTTAAGTCGCACAGACTGTCTGTGATTATCCGAATCATAGGTTTGTCCTCCATTACACTATTTTAGTTTTAAGTATGTCATTCCATTTCATTATTTTGTTTCATTCCGGTAATATTATAGGATGTGGCCCGGGGTTTTGTCAAATTGGGAAATAATTCCTTGCAATTTTTCCCATTTTTAAGAAAAAAACCCTTTTCTAACCTTTCCTTTTATGGTACAATATTCACAGCGACTTTGGGCGGCAGTGCCGCAGAGATTAAGTCAAAATACTATATTTTTAGGAGGAATTTATAAACATGGCTAAATGGGTTTATTTGTTCAGTGAAGGAAATGCTGACATGCGTGAACTCCTTGGTGGTAAAGGTGCCAATCTTGCCGAGATGACAAGCTTAGGTCTTCCAGTACCTCAGGGTTTCACTATTACAACAGAGGCTTGTACTCAGTATTATGAGGATGGCAGAGAAATCAATGATGAGATTCAGGGCCAGATTAACGAGTACATTGTAAAGATGGAAGAAATTACAGGAAAGAAATTTGGAGATAAAGAGAATCCACTTCTTGTATCGGTACGTTCCGGTGCACGTGCTTCCATGCCGGGTATGATGGATACCATTCTGAACCTTGGTCTGAATGAGACGGTTGTAAATGTAATCGCAGAGAAATCCGGAAATGCCCGCTGGGCTTGGGACTGCTACCGTCGTTTTATCCAGATGTATTCGGATGTCGTAATGGAAGTAGGAAAGAAATATTTTGAAGAATTGATTGATAAAATGAAAGCGGACAGAGGAGTTCAGCAGGACGTTGAGCTTACTGCAGACGATTTGAAGGAGCTGGCAAACCAGTTCAAGGCTGAGTATAAAGAGAAAATCGGCGCTGACTTCCCGGATGATCCGAAAGAGCAGTTAATGGGCGCTATCAAAGCGGTATTCCGTTCATGGGACAACCCTCGTGCCAATGTATACCGTCGTGACAACGATATCCCGTATTCATGGGGTACTGCTGTAAACGTACAGTCTATGGCATTTGGTAACATGGGTGATGACTGTGGTACAGGTGTTGCCTTTACTCGTGATCCTGCTACCGGAGAGAAGAAGCTGATGGGTGAGTTCCTGAAAAACGCACAGGGCGAGGACGTAGTTGCCGGTGTTCGTACACCGATGCCAATCGCTCAGATGGAACAGGAATTCCCAGAAGCATTTACTCAGTTCAAAGAGGTTTGCTCCACACTGGAGAACCACTACAGAGATATGCAGGATATGGAGTTTACTGTTGAGAATAAGAAGCTGTACATGCTTCAGACACGTAATGGTAAGAGAACAGCACAGGCTGCGTTAAAGATTGCCTGTGATTTAGTAGATGAGGGAATGAGAACAGAGGAAGAAGCAGTTGCTATGATTGATCCGCGAAACCTTGATACTCTCCTTCATCCGCAGTTTGATGTTGCCGCACTGAAAGCAGCTACTCCGGTAGCTAAGGCTTTGGGAGCTTCTCCGGGAGCTGCCTGCGGTAAGGTTGTATTTACAGCAGAAGATGCCGAGGCATGGAATGCCCGTGGTGAGAAGGTTGTCCTCGTTCGACTGGAGACATCCCCAGAAGATATCACCGGTATGAAAGCTTCTCAGGGTATTTTGACTGTTCGTGGCGGTATGACAAGCCATGCAGCCGTAGTTGCACGCGGTATGGGTACATGCTGTGTATCTGGTTGTGGTGACATCAACATGGATGAGGAGAATAAGCAATTCACATTAGCCGGCAAAGAGTACCACGAAGGAGATTACATTTCCATTGATGGTTCTACCGGAAACATTTACGATGGTGTTATTCCTACCGTAGATGCAACGATTGCCGGAGAGTTTGGCCGTATTATGGGCTGGGCTGACAAGTACCGCACAATGAAAGTTCGTACCAATGCCGACACGCCGGCAGATGCAAAGAAAGCCCGCGAGCTGGGGGCAGAGGGTATCGGACTTTGCCGTACAGAGCATATGTTCTTTGAGGAAGACAGAATTGCTGCTTTCCGCGAGATGATTTGTGCGGATACCGTAGAGGAGCGTGAGGCTGCATTGGAGAAGATTCTTCCATATCAGCAGAACGACTTCGAAGCGCTGTATGAGGCTCTGGAAGGAAATCCGGTTACCATCCGTTTCCTTGATCCGCCTCTGCATGAGTTTGTTCCTACTGAGGAAGCAGACATTAAGAAACTGGCAGATGCACAGGGCAAATCCGTTGAGCAGATTAAAGCAATTATTGCTTCCCTGCACGAGTTTAACCCGATGATGGGACACCGTGGATGCCGTCTTGCCGTAACGTATCCGGAAATCGCAAAGATGCAGACGAAGGCTGTTATCCGTGCGGCAATCAATGTTCAGAAGGCTCATGCTGACTGGAACGTAAAACCGGAAATTATGATTCCATTGGTTGGTGACGTAAAAGAATTGAAATATGTAAAGAAATTTGTTGTTGAGACAGCAGACGCTGAAATCGCAGCAGCAGGAAGCAAGCTGGAGTATGAGGTTGGTACGATGATTGAGATTCCTCGCGCCGCTCTGACAGCAGATGAGATTGCAAAAGAGGCTGACTTCTTCTGCTTTGGTACAAACGACCTGACACAGATGACATTCGGTTTCTCCCGTGATGACGCCGGTAAGTTCTTAGATGCTTACTATGATGCAAAAATCTTCGAGAACGATCCATTTGCTAAGCTCGACCAGACAGGTGTCGGCAAGCTTATGGAGACTGCTCTCAAGCTTGGTAAGCCGGCTAACAGTGCACTTCACTGCGGTATCTGTGGTGAGCACGGTGGAGATCCGTCTTCCGTAGAGTTCTGTAACAAGATTGGTCTTGACTATGTATCCTGTTCACCGTTCCGTGTGCCGATTGCCAGACTGGCAGCAGCACAGGCAGCTATTGCACAGAAGTAGGAAATTCCTCTTAAAAAGAGGAATCTGGAGAAATTTAATAGAGAATTGTATTAGTATAATGAACCGCCCCGAAGTATCGTTTGGTACGAGGGGCGGTTTAAAAATAATAGCAGAGGGACAAGGAGGACAAAGTAATGTGTATGTTTTGCAAATGCGATTCTGTAAAATCAAGCTTTACTACTCACGTGGTTAATTACAAAGGTGCTATCATTGTAATTAAGAATGTCCCTTGTGAAGAATGTGAACAATGCGGAGAAAGGTATTATACAGATGAAGTCGCCGAGAAAATAGAAAAAATGGTAAACCTTGCTAAACAGATGATGCAGGAAATTGCTGTCTTGGATTATGCAAAGGTTTCATAGAATGACAGAGGATATAATGAACCGCCCCGGCGTATCGTTTGATACAGGGGCGGTTTTTTAGTATTCTGAATTGTTTTTCTTAGTTATTTTTCATAGGCATCAAGCATTTTCTGGTATTTTTCTTTAGAGGGCAAGTTATTATGATTATAAAAAAATGAACAAAGCAGTCCTAAGTCTTTTTTATCCATGTATTCGAGAGTATTCCAATTTTTTATAGTTCTCTTTGATAATATGGTTTAATGTGCATATCCGATTTGCATTACCGCTTATGTAGAAGGTGGGGGGATCTGTTGATTGTAAGATTAATCAGGTGTAGACCATCCCCTTTCTGTTTGATATGGGGAAGTATTTTTACGCTGCGTTTTATAAACTGACAGGGTATATTTTTTGTATGAGTTATGATAAACTAATGCTATAATCAAAAGAGGAAGGGGATGGTTATGATGAAATGTTGGAAAGGAATACTGGCTGTTACGGTCAAATGTAAACTGAAGAATGGCAAGACCTAGACTTATAAATACAAAGTTAAGGTGGTAAAAGTTAAAAAGGTGACAGCATTAGACAGGGCAAAAGATGCTTTTAAGATACAGAACTAGTACCGTAAGGCAAAGGGAGTGAAAGCTCTGCAATGGTCAGATGAATTGTATAAGTTTTGTTGTTATAGGTTAAAGACCAGTGGGTTTGATAGACATAAGAATCTACTTTCTGCCGACCATGTATGTGGAGCGATAGCTCGTTATGGGAATACATGGTGTGCTATATTCTATAACGGAGAAAAAAGCGAGATTGGAAACTGGCGGGATTATCAGATTAAGGAAGTCAAAGTGAAACGCTATGATAGTGCAAGTAGTTCTTATATTGGCAACTGTTCCATAGGATACTATGAATCAGATAATCGTTGGAATAGCCAGCAGGCAACAACAATTAAAGAAGCACCCGGCAAATCAATTATGTGCAGGGTATAATGTTTTTTAGTAGTATGAAAGGAATGGATATAAATGAAAAAACATATTTTATATTTTGCTTTATGTATAAGTATTATGGGCATTATGAGCGGATGTTCTTTTGCTGATGGAAATCATAGTATAAAGAAAGAAAATAAGGATTCATCTATGCTTGGGCCGATATTATCAAACTGTTCTTTTGTACAATTAAATGGAAAGATAGCCTTTCTTACGATGGGAAATGAGGTAATATTTAGAGATGAACAAGAGAAAGAAGAAAAAGTTGTGCAGCTGCCTGA
>DEUM01000005.1 GCA_002362575.1 Lachnoclostridium sp. UBA3262
TTTTAGCGGATTATATCCTGCATATTCTGTCGCATTGTCAGCTACAATATAACAAAAAGGCGGTGAACAAGTATGTACGAAGAAGAATTTCCTATCAGATTAGCAAAATTGCGCACAACGAAAGGCATTTCTGCCCGTGATATGAGTCTTTCAATCGGACAAAATGCTGGTTATATCAATAATATTGAAACTGGAAAAGCACTCCCTTCCATGTCAGGTTTCTTTTTTATTTGTGAGTTCCTAAATATTTCGCCACAAGAATTTTTTGATAATAACTCAGAACACCCTGAAAAACTACGTACATTAGTAGAAAATCTAAAGCAGTTAGAACCTGAAGAATTTAAAAGTATTTCACTAATTGTAGAAGGTCTGGTTCGTAACAAATAAATGTGTAAAAAAGGGACTGTCACGCTAAAAGATTAGCCTGCAGTTCCCTTTTTGTATCTTCCTACAAATTACCGCCACCACCTTCCGCTGGCGCCGCAAGGAAGGATAAGCTTACCACCCCGTACCGGAAGGCCAATCTCCTCTGCCTCCGTCCTTCCGCCAAACCGACTGGTAATTTCCAGATTTATCATATAGGAAAGAACAGCCGGCTGTAATCCTGTCGTATAGGAATTAATTAAGAAGAATAATGGCTCATCAGAAAGGATTTTTGTACAGAGCTGTATGAGAGGAAATATTTTCTCCTCTATTTTCCAGATTTCCCCCTTTGGCCCCCTCCCATAAGAAGGCGGATCCATAATAATGCCATCGTACTGGTTCCCACGGCGAATTTCCCTCTCGACAAATTTAACGCAGTCATCCACCAGATACCGAATCGGTGCATCCGAAAGGCCGGAAGCCGCTGCATTTTCCTTTGCCCATGTCACCATTCCTTTTGACGCATCCACATGCGTAACCGCCGCTCCCTCTTTGGCACACGCCACGGTAGCTCCCCCGGTGTAGGCAAATAGATTTAACACCTTGATGGGGCGGCCTGCGTCTTGAATCAATGACCGTACCCAGTCCCAGTTGACCGCTTGCTCGGGAAACAATCCCGTATGCTTAAAACTGAACGGTTTCAGATGAAACGTTAAATCGCGATAAGAAATATCCCATTGCTCCGGCAAATCAAAGAATTCCCACTGACCGCCCCCTTTGTTACTGCGATGGTAATGTCCGTTTTTCCTTTTCCACTCCGGCGCACTGTGCGGAGTGTTCCATATTACCTGCGGATCCGGCCGCACTAAAATGTAATCCCCCCAGCGTTCCAGCTTCTCCCCTGCCGACGTATCAATTACCTCATAATCTTTCCAGCCATCTGCTATCCACATATCTTTATCTCACGCCTTTCTCACTCTTTGCCACAAGATGTATCAATTTCCCCTGATACTCATCCTCTGCCCCCATAACCTCAATCCCGACATTCATCAGAACATTTCCTGTCGACTCTGTATTTCTGTCCTCAAGCAGGTATACCATCTTGTCATCCAATCCCCGGCAGTATATGCGCTCGCTCCAACGACTTAAATGAGTCGTGACACGCACAAAGGAAATTAAAGCCTCCCTTTTATCCTTCGAAACTACCATATAACAGTCATACGTTTTTCCCTCTGCTTCTGAAGGCAGACGGTAGTAATCGCCATTTCTTATCAGCTCATTATATTTATTATAGCACTCTATCTGACCACGAATTGCCTGCTGTTCCTGTCCAGCGATTTGGGTAACGTCTAGTTCGTAGCCAAACGTCCCTGCCAGTGCAACCTGTCCCCTCGTTGCAAAAGGAGTCGTGCGCTTTGTCGCATGATTCGGACAGTCACTAACATGTGCTCCCATCGTAGAGAGCGGATACACCATTGCCGTCCCCCGCTGAATCCTTAGCCGCTCAACCGCATCCGTATCATCACTGCACCAGATTTGCGGGCTATAGTACAACATCCCCGCATCATACCGCCCGCCACCAGAGGAACAATTTTCGAGAAGCAAATCCGGAAAATCCGTTACCAGACGGTTCTGCAAATCGTATACCCCCAAAACATATCTGTGATACTTATCCCCCGACGGAACATTTGTCAGACTGCGGTTCATATCCCATTTCACATAGGAAATATCCGCACATTTCAAAACATTCACAATGCGCCTGTATATTTCATCCCGAACCTCTTTCCTTGAAAAATCAAGCACATACTGGTTTCTGGCAAGCGAAGTACTTCGCCCACTCTGCCCAATAATCCAGTCCGGGTGTTCCCTGTACAAATCCGAATCGGGTGAAACCATCTCCGGCTCAAGCCAGATACCAAACTTTAACCCCCGTTCCTTTACGCCATCCGTCAGACGTTTCAGTCCCCCTGGCAGCTTTTCCTCATTTACCACCCAGTCACCCAGAGAGGTGCTGTCATCTTCCCGGTGGCCAAACCAGCCGTCATCCATAACAAGCATTTCTATTCCGCACTCTTTCGCCTTTTCCGCAATATCCCACAGCTTTTCCGTATCAAAATCAAAATACGTTGCCTCCCAGTTATTTATCAGCACCGGGCGTCTTTTATTCCGGTAGGGGCTTCTTATCAAATGCTCCCTGTATAAATCATGAAAGCGCCTTGTCATCCCACCGATTCCTTCCGGCGAGAACACATGCACTACCTCTGGCATTGTAAAAGAATCTCCCGGCATCAGCTTCCACGTAAACTGATAGGGATGAATCCCCATAACGACACGGATTCCGCCAAATTGACTCATCTCCGTCTGTGCGAGAAAGTTTCCGGAGTAGACAAAATTAATTCCATACACATTTCCTGTCTCCTCTGTAGCGTTTCGCTCTGCAATCGCCATAAAGGGATTTTCCTGATGAGAACTGACTCCGCGAATGGACGATATACTCTGCTTTCCCGGACCTACCGGTCGTCGATAGGGTTCTCTCTCCCTTCCCCATGCTCCGTGCAATGTAATCAAATCATACTGCCCAGCCGGAAATTCAACACAGCTTGTCAATGCCCTTGACAGGGAATACTGCTCTGTCCCAGTATTATGCACCGTTACCGATTTTGCAATCGCATCCTCCTTTTCAAATACTGAATACCTCAGTTCAACGGTAAGAGAAAGCTTTACCTCCCTCAGCCGGATAACCAGTGTTTCACTGTCAGTATGAAAAGTTGCCGGAAGCCCCGGCAGCTCCGGTTTCTCTGTCAGCAATTCATAACCTTCATAAAGCAGTTCCAAGGATTCCTTTCCATCTTTCGAAACAGCTTCCAAACAATGTTCCCGGAAATCCCCATACCCCGGAACCCCAAATTCCCACGGAAATGTATCTTCAAACGTAACCTTCTCACGATTTTCCAAATTCTCTCCACAACAATTCTCACTTGGAAAATAGTTCTCCCGTTCCCCACCCAAAAGGTAGTCCAGACGGTCAAACTCTGAGTCTGATTCAAAATATAACCGCTTACCATAATACATATGCCCCAAATACTTACCGTCAGCAACACCAAGCATATAGGTAGAACCTTTTGTGTCCAGCTTAAAATACTTTTTGTCCTGTGAAATGCCAATACTCATCTTCCACTCTGACCTCCTCGCCTCATAATTTTTCCATTAAGAAAATGCCCCAGTTTAACCAAACTGGAGCATCCCGTCATTTTTTCGTAAATGTTTCTTTGAAGCTCTGTCCGATATCTTTGACGCCCTCACCTAATGAGCGCCCCATGTCATCAATCTTTTTGTCAAGTTCTTTTTCCTTTACATAACGTCCAGCCTTGTCCGCAGCATTATTTACTGCATCCACCGCTTTTTCAAATCCATTCATCATTTTATCCTTATTTAATAGTGGCATTTTTCCCTCCTAATAATGTCGTCCAACTTTATAACTTTTTTCATGATAGCATAATTATATCCAATTGAAAAGACCTTGATATGAAATAGATGCCTCTAAGCCTCAAACCCAAATCCCCACACTCGCCCTTTCATCACTCACGCTCATTAGACCTACCCTGCACGGATTCGGCTCATACTCACTTACAACCTGCAAATCAAGCTCCCGCTCCCCCTGTTCTGTCTGCATTGCAATTGTAAAAGATACTCTATAAGCGCCATGTCCGTGAGTCCCAAAACTCTGTCCCTCTGCATTTTTAATACTGCCATGAGAAGTCGAACCGGATTCTGCACCCGCTGATACTGTATATGACTCGATATCCAAATCCTTGTAGTCTTCAAGAAATGTATCTATTTCATTTTCCAACTGTAAATCGTAACGCCATACACTACCGGAAAACATATCCCTGATTTTAACGGCATCCCCCTGCTGGAAATAACTCATAAATTCGTCTGCCACCTCTTTCGCAAGCCCTTCCGAATCCCCTCCGGCATAATCTTTTTTATGTTGATAGGTAACTGGCCTTTCACGAAACGGAATAGTTGCCTCTACTTCATGTGGCGCAATATCAATCCCATTTAGATAGATACCGTATTCCTTTTTTTCTTCCTTTTCAACTGTTTCCATATCGTCCGCAATATGCATAAACCGAACGCCTTTTTTATGAAAGGAATCACTGACATCAGCTACAAAATAAAGATAACTGCTGCCCCTATCGTTTTCAATCTTATATACTGCCCGGAGGGTGTTTCCCTTCTCCTCTGCCTTCTGTAAATCAAAGGCTTTCAGCCATGAACTAAAATAAGAGCGGATTTGCATATAGGTATCTGTTAAATCTCCCATAACGGAATATGCCTCATCGCTAAAGAGGTCAGAAAAATCATAGATTGACTGTTGAATTTTCTGCTCATCCTCACTCCCGATTGCATATAAATAAAGAGAACTTTTAATATCATACATAATCTGTGCCGCCTGATGCTCTTTGTCATATTTCCCCCATGGCAAAGTGCAGCTACACAGTATCGGTATCATCAATACCAAAGCCAAAACCCGGCTTATTCCCCAACACATTCTTTTCATTATAAACCTCTGGTAATAACCCTCTAGCAGCTAATCTCTGCCTTCATTCCAAGCAGCTCCTTGTTCTCAGAAAGAATTGGCTGCACTACTTCCTCCACAAACTCCTTTACCTGACTTGGTGCACGACCGACATAGCGGCTTGGCTCCATTGTCTTCTGTAATTCCTCCAGCGTCATCGGGAACGCCTCATCTGCCGCTATCAGCTCCAGCAAATTGTTATCCAATCCTTTTTCCTTAACATTTTTCCCTGCCTCCATCGACAGCTCACGGATTCTTTCATGAAGCTCCTGACGGTTTCCGCCTGCCTTTACCGCATCCATCATAATGTTTTCTGTCGCCATAAATGGCAGCTCGGACATCAGCCGTTTCGTAATTACCTTATCATATACTACCAGACCGTCCACAACATTCATGAACAAATCTAAAATTCCGTCAATCGCAAGGAATCCCTCTGCTACACTGAGACGCTTATTTGCAGAATCATCTAAGGTTCTCTCAAACCACTGTGTTGCAGAAGTAATCGCCGGATTCAGTGCATCCACCATCACATAGCGTGAAAGGGAAGCAATTCTTTCACTGCGCATCGGATTTCTCTTATATGCCATAGCCGAAGAACCAATCTGGCTCTTTTCAAACGGCTCCTCAATCTCCTTTAAATGCTGGAGAAGCCGGATATCATTGGAAAATTTATGCGCTGTCGCCGCAATTCCAGCCAGTACATTACATACTCTGGTATCAAGCTTTCGCGAATATGTCTGCCCCGATACCGGGAAACAGGCATCAAAGCCCATTTTTTCCGCAATCCGTTTATCTGCCTCCTTGCACTTGGATTCATCCCCGTCAAACAACTCCAGAAAGCTCGCCTGTGTTCCTGTTGTTCCCTTGGATCCAAGCAGCTTCATATTGGAAAGCACATGATCCAAATCTCCCAAATCCATAACCAATTCCTGCATCCACAGCGTCGCACGTTTTCCGACAGTCGTCGGCTGCGCCGGCTGGAAATGGGTAAACGCAAGAGTCGGCAAATCTTTATATTTCATTGCAAAATCAGAGAGTTCGTTCAGTACATTTACTACTTTCTTTTTTACTAACTTAAGTGCTTCCGTCATAATGATTACGTCTGTATTATCTCCGACATAGCACGAGGTCGCTCCCAGATGGATAATTCCTGCTGCCCCCGGACACTGCTTGCCATACGCATATACATGGCTCATAACATCATGGCGGACTTCCTTTTCCCTTGCTTTCGCCACATCGTAGTTAATATCCTCCGCATGCGCTTTCAGTTCCGCAATCTGCTCATCCGTTATCCGCGGGTTACCATCGGCATCTTTCAGTCCCAGCTCCTGCTCGGTTTCTGCAAGGGCAATCCAGAGTCTCCTCCATGTCCGGAATTTCATGTCCGGAGAAAAAATAAACTGCATTTCCTTGCTGGCATACCGCTCCGACAGCGGGCTTACATAATTATCTGTACTCATTGAACTGTCCCCTTTCTCACTTGTCGTAGTCACCTCTAATATCTTCTTCCGGAGGTTTAACCGGATAATTTCCGGAAAAGCATGCATCACAATAACCGGTGTCGCCTTCTATCAGCTCCGGCAGCCGCTCCCCATCAAGGTATCCGAGCGAATCCGCCCCAATCAACCCGCATATCTGGTCAATCGTATTATTATGGGCAATCAACTGGTCACAGCTCGGCACATCGGTACCAAAATAGCAAGGGTATAAAAACGGCGGAGAGCTAATCCTCACATGCACTTCAGTTGCTCCGGCATCCTTTAGCATCTTAACAATCCGTCCACTCGTCGTGCCCCGGACAATCGAGTCGTCAACCATGACAACCCGCTTTCCCCGGACAACCTCTTTCATCACATTCAGTTTTATATGCACGCTGGATTCCCTCGCCGACTGTTTCGGCTTAATAAAGGTTCGTCCAACATAACTATTTTTCACAAACGCAACCCCATACGGAATCCCAGCCTGCAAGGCAAATCCCTGCGCCGCCGCATTACCGGAATCCGGCACGCCGACAACAATATCCGCCTCGGCCGGATGCATTTGTGCTAAAATTTTTCCTGCCATAATACGGGAATTATAGACACTCACACCATCGACATAGCTGTCTGGTCTTGCAAAATATATATATTCAAAAATACACCTTGCCGGCTTTACTGTACAAAGGCTTTCATCCGAGGTAATGCCATCCTTATCCAGCATAACAATCTCACCCGGCTTTACATCACGGACAAATTCCGCGCCAACAGCGTCAAGCGCACATGTCTCGCTGGCAAGTACATAACTATTATCCCGTTTCCCAATAACCAGCGGACGGAAACCAAATGGATCCCTTGCCCCAATCAATTTCCTTGGACTGGATATAACGAGAGAATAAGCCCCTTTTAACTTCTTCATGGCATTTTTAACGGCATCCTCTACGTTTTTTGTCTTCAGTCTTTCCCTTGCAATATGATAAGCAATAACCTCACTGTCTATCGTTGTCTGGAAAATGGCCCCGGTGCGCTCCAATTCTTCTCTGAGTTCCGGTGCATTGACAAGGTTTCCATTATGGGCAAGCATCAAAATGCCCTTTACATAGTTTAATACTAAAGGCTGGATATTCTGATTGTTGCTGGCTCCTGCCGTAGAATAACGAACATGTCCGACACCAATATTCCCCTTTAGTGTCTCAAGATTCTCCGCATTAAATACTTCGTTTACAAGCCCCATGCCTTTCGCTGACATTACCTTCCCCTTTGGTCCCTCGGTATCACTTACTGCAATACCACAGCTTTCCTGTCCGCGATGCTGTAAGGCAAATAAACCATAATAGATTGTAGATGCTACATCCCCACCATCCAAATCATATATGCCAAATACCCCGCACTCCTCATGCAGGCCATCTGAGTAATATTCATTTACTTTTGCGTTCATTCCGGTTCCTTTCTCAATCCGTCCAATCTTATTTTACAAGTCCTATCCTTTTGGCTACCTCATTGTAAGCGTCCTCTACACCGCCCAAATCACGGCGGAAACGGTCCTTATCCAGCTTTTCTCTTGTTTTCATATCCCAGAAACGACAGGTGTCCGGAGATATTTCATCTGCGAGAATTATCGTACCGTCACTCGTTTTACCAAACTCAATTTTAAAATCTATCAGCTCAATGCCGCAGTCCTCAAAAAATTTCTTCAGGAAATCATTTACCATAAATGCATATTTCGTAATGATATCAATGTCCTCCTGCGTGGCAATCCCAATTGCCTTTGCAAAATAATCATTGATAAGCGGATCTCCCAAATCATCATCTTTATAGCTGAATTCTAAAGTAGGACATAGTAATTTTCTTCCTTCTTCGATACCAAGGCGTTTTGAAAAGCTTCCTGCTGCCGTATTACGGATAATTACCTCAAGTGGTACAATTTCAACCTTTTTCACAGCTGTCTCACGGTCACTCAGTTCTTCCACGTAGTGAGTCGGCACGCCAGCCTTTTCCAACTTCTGGAAAAGGAAATTTGTCATCCGGTTATTGATAACACCTTTACCGATAATTGTCCCCTTTTTTTCGCCGTTAAACGCCGTCGCATCGTCTTTGTAATCCACAATATACACGTCTTCGACGTCTGTTTTGTACACCTTTTTTGCCTTGCCTTCATAAAGCATTTCTTTCTTTTCCACTTACTTATCCTCCTTATTCGCCCACGAACAAATTATATGCCAGAGAGCAAAATATTTAATTTATTGTTCCAACACAAGGATACCCCGCTGAATCTTGTTTTGTAAAATCCTGCGTACCGATGTGTTAATTACCTTTTCATTTATTGCCCCGCTCTTTACTGCTCCAAGCAGTGCCTGATAACTCTCCTTAAAGTTTTTTGGGAGCAGTATCATATCACATCCTGCCTTCACTGCCTCTGTTGTCACAAATCCTGCCGTATACTTTTTCACAATCAGATTATCATTCAAAGGACAAGTCATAATTACCCCGTCAAAGTCCAGTTCCTCCCGGAGCAGGCTTGTCACAATATCACCTGACATAAACGCCGGCACTGTTTTTACGGTAACTTTATTCACGGATACACTGCTGACCATGACACAATCCGCCCCCGCTTCGATTCCGGCAGCATATGTTTCAAAATTATTGTTTCTCAGTGTCATTAAACTGTCCTTATTCTCCAGTATTTCCTCTGTATATTCTCCCGGCACGTTGCCAATACCCGGAAAATATTTTAATGTGACTCCCAGTCCTCCCTCTCTCATGCCTTGAACCATATTCGCCAGCATATCGGAAACCTTATCCTTGTCATCTCCCAGACAACGTTTCGCATATTCCGGATTGCTTTCGTCTGCAATATCGGCAACCGGCGCTAAATTCAAGTTAATACCAAGCTTCGTCAGTTCCCCCGCAATCGTTTTGCCCGTTTGCTGTGCCTGTCCTCCTGTCATGTGCTGTCCCATCTCGCTCTGAGTCATGTACCCGGTACCATCTAATTCAGGCACAGATGCGGAAATGGAATGTTCTCCTCCGCCTTCTTCCTCTGTTGAAATATATAGTGCACTTCCGGAAACACTTTTTTGTAATTCCGACACAAGCTTTTTGGTCTGCTCTATCGTTCCGATATTATTTCTTGTAAGGTAAACCCCTCCGATATTGTAGTCGTGTAACTGCTTTTTCAGCTTTTTGCTGAGATAATATATATTCCCATCCTTGGTACGTGAGTCATCTAACTGTGACAGATGTATCATAAACATCTGTCCGATTTTTTCTTCCAACGTCATTGTCTTTAACAAGTCCTCTGCCATCGAAAACGCTTCTCCTTCAGAGAACGCCGGCTGCTCTGACTCCACAGCTCCTTTTGACGCACTACTCTGTGTTGGCATGACCGTCTTTAAAGGCTCCTTCGTTGCCACCGGATTTTCCCCACCGCCTTTGCAGGCGCAAAGCCCTATGCTGAATAACACAATAAAGGCAACCAGTATAAACCGTTTCATAAGTTTTCTATATCCCTCTCCTGATATTTTTCATATGATACACTGCACTCTCGCCAAATGCTTCGCGCTTGGCTCGATGTGTTCGCGTATATTATACTATATTATTTCCCGACATACAAATAAAATATTTTGCATTTTTTTTGCTGGTTTTGTGTAAATCGCCCAAGCCGACCTGCATAGGATAACAGTGTAAATGAAAATAGGAGGCAAGACTATGAGTGATTTATCAGCAACACAGTGTGGAGGAGGCTGCTCCTGCAATGAAGGAAACGGCTTTTCTTCCTGCTGGATTATCATCATCCTTTTGCTCTGCTGCTGCAATGGCGGCGGTAGCGGCTTCGGCGGATGCGGCGGCGGAAGTGACTGCAGTTGCATTATCTGGATTCTGTTAATTCTTAGCTGCTGCGGCGGTGGATGCGGCGGAAGCGGTTTTGGCGGTTTCGGTGGCTGTGGCTGCTAATACTGCTCTGCTTAGAAGAACTTTCTAGCAAAAAAGGGCTGTCAAATCGCTGACAGCCCTTTTCTTTTTTTGTTCAAAAACTACTCTGGCACTCTTTCCCTGCCAAAATACTTTTCCTTGTCCTCCTCAGACAAACACTGATAACATTCAATATCAATTTCATAAATAGTCGTATCATCTATTACCAGTCGGGTATTCGAATCACATTGTTCCTCTTTTTCCATTTTAACACTGACCTTTTTTAAATTCTTTACTGCATTATATGACAAAATTCGTCAAAAGCCATAAAATTCTTGAATTTTATCCATACGGGAGGACATCCCGACAAACATTCTATCAACAATCGTCAATGCCGCCATAGCCTCCACAACGACAACCGCTCTCGGCATGATAACAGGATCATGCCTTCCCTTTATCTGAACTGCAATCTCCTCCCCCTGCTTATTTACTGTCTTCTGTGTACGAAAAATAGACGGGGTTGGCTTAACTGCCACACGAATTACAATATCGTCACCATCGCTGATTCCTCCCAAAATTCCCCCGGCAAAATTCGTCTTCTTTTTCACGCTCCCGTCTGCCGCCATGTAAAATTCGTCATTATTTTCAGAGCCGGATTTGGAAGCAACCGAGAATCCAGCACCAATCTCGACACCTTTTACTGCCCCGATAGAAAATATATTTCCGGCAAGAAGGGCATCCAGCTTACCAAATACAGGTTCTCCTACTCCGGCAGGCATACCGCATACTACACATTCTATCATTCCACCGACAGAATCGTGTTCCTTCATTTTCTCTGCCAAATAATCCTCCGCTTCCACCGACCTTTCCAAATCCGGCATCCGAAGGGGACTTTTTTCAATATTCTCCGGTCTCATATGACCATCCCGGCAGACACATGGGCCAATCTGTTTCACGTAAGTCACAATATGTATGCCCATCTGTTCCAGAATCTTTGCAGCAATCGCTCCTGCTGCCACACGACCTATCGTCTCCCTTCCAGAAGAACGCCCGCCACCCCGGTAATCACGGAAGCCATACTTAGCGTCGAAGGTATAGTCTGCATGCCCCGGTCTGTAGAACCCGGCAATCTCCGAATAATCTTTTGATTTCTGGGAAGTGTTCAGCACCATCATGGAAATTGGCGTACCTGTCGTCATTCCCTCAAATACCCCGGACATTATCGTGACCTTATCTCCTTCCCTGCGGGGCGTAGCGTACTTTGTCTCTCCCGGCTTGCGGCGGTCAAGATAATCCTGTATATCCTCCTCACAAAGAGATATGCCGGCAGGACATCCATCTACTACGACGCCAAGCCCGGCTCCGTGTGATTCTCCCCATGTCGACACCCGGAATATCTCACCCAGTATGGAACCAGCCATTTTTCCACTTCCTTTCAAAATTGCTTTGCTTTTTCTTCGTTCTATTGTATAATAAATTTAACACAAATGAAAGGAGATTTTTATGTTTAGTCAATTTTTCGGTAATTATTTATTAGAAAACAAAAAAATTACCGCTGAGCAATTTTCTTCCTGTATGAAATATATCATGACCAATCGTGTTAAACTAGGTCTGATTGCTGAGAATGAGGGGCTTCTCACAGGAAAGCAGGCAACCGAACTGAATCAGCTGCAAATGCAGACAGACAAACGTTTCGGTGATTTAGCGGTAGAAAAGGGATATTTGACAGAATCCGATGTTTCATATTTACTTGGGCTTCAGGGGAACCCATACCTGATTTTTATTCAGGCACTCGAAGAAAATGGATATTTGTCCCGTACAGAGATTGAGGGGTGTCTCACTTCCTTCCAAAAGGATTACGGTTATTCAAATACTGTTATGGCAGCCATCCGTGACGGCAATATTGAGCAGATGCTTCCCGCCTTTGTAGAAGCCGAAGACACACGCTATCGGGATTTAATCGGTCTGACTCTGCGAAACATTGTTCGCTTTGTCAGCTCTTATATCCGTATTGAGAAAGGTTCTTTTGTTACTTCCCTCCCCGCAAAATATGCCGCCCTTCAGCACACACACGGTGATACTGACGGGTTCCTCGGTTTTAGTTGCGACAACGAAGATATACTTGTTATTGCGGATGGATATGCAAAGGAAACTTTTGACACAGTGGATGAGGATGCCTTGGATTCTGTATGTGAGTTTACAAACTGCGTAAATGGTCTGTACGCTGCTGAGCTTAGTTACCGCGACATAAACATTGATATGCTCCCACCGGAAATTCTTTTCGATACAACAATCAGCAATGACAACAAGTTTTTTGTACTTCCACTATATATCGAAGAAAAGAAAATTAACTTAGTCATTTATATTGACAATAATTGAAATTAAGGAGGAATAACCATGGCAAAGATTTTAATCGTTGATGATTCCCGAACTTCCCGCCGTATACTAAAGAATATTCTGATAGAAAATGGGCACGAAATTGTCGGAGAAGCAGAAAACGGACAAATTGGTTATGAGAAATTTATTGAGTTGGAGCCGGATATTGTGACACTTGACATTACTATGCCAGTTCTTGACGGACTAGGCTCTTTGGAAAAAATTATGACGCTGAATAAAGATGCCAAGGTCATTATGGTTACCGCTGCCGGTCAGAAAACTAAAATGATGGAGGCAATTAAACATGGTGCTACCGAATTTATCCAAAAACCATTCGAGCCGGAGCAGATTTTGAACGTTATCAATAATTTATCCAAGTAATAATGTCCGCGCCAGAGTACACTGAGAACCACGGACTAATTTACAAAAGCAAAAAAGCTGCCAATTCCAAAACGGAATTGACAGCTTTTTTTATGTTTCTGAGTTTTTTTCGTCTCACCGTCTGTCTTTCTCTTTATTTCCTCTGCTTTCCAATCGGTATCTCCCCGGTTTTCAGCCACCCCACTGTCAGCCATACACTTCCCGCCGCCAATAGTGACAGCATGATATAGAGAACCACGCGCGAAGCGATATTCGGAAGATACTCCTGAATCAGCGCATTTGACAGACTGATAAAAAACTGCACAAGAATCGGCGTTCCCCATGCGGCAATCTTATTTCCTTCCAAATAAAAATATCCAAGAAGCAGTGCAATCCCCATATAAATCAACAGAAAGAGAATACACCGGAACGCATCCAGATACAGCGTTGCAGCAGGGGTTCCCAGAATGGACTTCTTTATCTGCTCAGAACCGGCATATGTGCCTGCGTTAATCTGTATTGAATAATATAAACTCATCGCATACGGTGCAATAATATTCCATGCTATATTACCAAGCCCAAAACCGATACCGATTGTCGCCGAACGATAAATGGAATGTTGTTTCTGGTTTGTCAAATACACTCCCCAGTACATACCGAGTGCGACAAAGATACCACAAACCAGCCCATAAACTGTGGCAGTTGCCACATAATTATTACCAATCAGTTTAGCAAGCCAGCTAATGTTTGTTATCATAACAATAACCATCAGATATATGAGCTGCTGCCACAAATAGCCAAGAAAACCATAACCGACAGCACCTGCCATACCTGTCTCAATTTTGCTGGAACGTTTATGAATACATACATAAGGAACTACTGCCGCCAGTATCGGAAGCAGAATTGCTAATACCATTCCTATCATCTGACCTGTTGAAACCATCTCATCCTCCATTCTGAAACACTAGCTGGATAATGCCTGTATTTTCAGTTATCTTTTCAGTCATTCTCCCAAAAAAATATTCATCAGCTTATATCCATCTTCCAGATAGCTGCCACTTGCTTTTGCTTCTTTTTCGTTATAATGCCAATCATGGTCGGATACCTTCGTGCTGTCATACAGCATATATGGTATCGGCTCGCTCGAATGTGTCCTCGTACAAATTGGCGTCGGATGGTCCGGAAGCACAATCAAACGGTAGTCCTCACCTGAAGCATCCATTTTTTCAATAACACGCGATAATATTCTCGCATCTATATTTTCAATTGCCTTAATCTTTCTTTCCACACTGCCCTGATGTCCCATCTCATCCGGGGCTTCAATGTGAACATAGGCAAAATCAAAGCCATCCTCTAACAGTGCTTTTATGGCAGCGTCTGCTTTCCCCTCGTAATTTGTTTCCAGCGTTCCGTCTGCTCCGTCTACAACAATATTTGTCATATCCGCGCCTACAGCAATTCCTTTCAGCAAATCAACTGCTGAAATCATCACGCCTTTTTTCCCAAATTTCCCTTCGAAGGAATCCAGAACCGGCTTTGTTCCGGCGCCCCAGAACCAGAGAGAATTTGCTTTGTTGAGTCCCTTCTTCGCACGCTCCTCATTGATTGGATGATGATTCAAAATATCATAGCTCTTTTTCATCATCTCATGTAACATCCTGTCCTCCGGCAGATAATCACCGATACACTTACCAAGAATATCATGAGGAGGCGTCATTTCTGTAACTTGTCCGTTCTTCCAAATCATACAGTGGCGGTAGCTTGTGCCAAGCCAGAACTGATAAATATCATTTTCCAGCTCCTTTTTCACGGCATCCAAAAGGACTCCTGCATCCTCTGTGGAAATCTCTCCACTGCTGTGGTCTATTATCGTGCGCTCCTCATAGGAGTCTTCGTCCTCCGACAACGTTACAATATTACAACGGATGGCAATATCTGAATCCTCCATCGGCGCGCCAATACTTAACGCCTCCAACGGCGAACGTCCTGTATAATATTTTTCCGGATTATATCCTAATACGGCAAGGTTTGCTGTATCACTTCCCGGCTTCATACCGTCCGGAATCGTTTTTGCCATACCGATTGCCGACTTTAACGCCAGCTTATCCATATTTGGTGTTTTTGCATATTCCAAGGGAGTCTTATTCCCTAATTCTGCAATCGGCTCATCTGCCATACCATCACATAATATCAACACATACTTCATAGTACGCCCGCCTCCATTTTCTATCGAACACTAAAATCCTACCCGGATGCGCGTTATGAAACTATCGAATCCAGCTATTTTTTCATTAAAATCTTTTTCCTTCATCTTTTCCGTAATAAATCCGAACTCATCGGAGATTCCACCGTCAATCGGCTCTATTTCGCCAAACTCTGCCTCCGCTTTTCCTTTTTCAGAAGCGCCAATACGGACAAAGAAACGGTTCTCCATTTCATCCATAGGAGCAACCTCCTGCTTTTCATCCTCCCAAATCGTCATGACATTTACATTCATATGCTTCACAGCATCTACTACGTCCGACACGACAGCGCTTGCTGTTGCTTCCTTTCCAGCGCCCTTGCCATAAAACATAACATCGCCCAGCATATTGCCGGTCACACAAATCGCATTGAAAACATCATCCACACTAAAAAGCGGATTATCATTCTTAATCATCTGCGGCGCTACCATTGCATACAACTTGCCGCCAACCTTTTTACTGGAGCCAAAAATTTTAATCGCAGCACCGATAGCCTTTGCATACCGGAAATCCTCCGCTGTAATTTTCGTAATTCCCTCCGTGTAAATGTCTTCGTAATCTACCTGCTGCCCATAAGCAAGGGAAGTGAGAATGGCAATTTTCCGGCAGGCATCGTAGCCCTCCACATCGGCTGTCGGATCTTTCTCAGCATAACCCAGTTCCTGTGCTTCCTTTAACACATCTGCAAAATCAGAACCTTCCTTTGCCATTTTCGTCAATATATAATTTGTCGTTCCATTTAAAATACCGTTAATCTGCTCAATTTTATCTGCCGTCAGACTCTGGTTCAACGGACGGATAACGGGAATACCGCCGCCGACACTCGCCTCAAATAAAAAGTTTACCTTTTTACTTTTGGCAATATGTACAAGCTCCGCACCATAAGCCGCCACCAGTTCTTTGTTCGATGTACAGACACTCTTGCCAGACTGCAGGGCTGTTTTTACAAACTCATACGCCGGTTTTGTCCCTCCCATCGTTTCAACAACAATCGAGATTTCCGGATCCTCAGCAATAATGCTGTAATCATGTACTACCTTACTCTGCACCGGATCTCCCGGAAAATCCCTCAAATCCAGCACGTATTTCACTTCTACTTCCTGTCCGGCGCGCTTGGCGATTACTTTCGCATTTGTATTCAGCACTTCCACAACGCCTGAGCCTACTGTTCCATAACCTAATACTGCTATCTTAATCATTTTCTTCCTTTCCTTCCGACATAAAATTATCCGTTGCCTTATCCACGTTCTCCCAATCTTCCCTGCGCAGGAGATTTTCTGGATTTATTACTATGACAAGATGGGTTTCGTCTTTTACAACAAAATCTGCATACCTTGTTTCTTTGGTCTGCATAATAGGTGGAAACTGCTGGACACTGTCCTCATCCGCCTTTAGAATTTTAGAAATTCCGTCCGCTACACATGCCAGCTTGCCGTGTGAGGTAAGGAAAATAAGATACTTCGTATCCTCCGTTACCGGGACGGGCGGAAGGACAAGCTGTTTCTTAATATTCAGTACCGGAATGACTTCCTCCCGAATCATCACAATTCCCTGCAGACACTCCGGCATCTCTGCCGCCTGCGTCATATCGACATAATTTTCTATGCCCTGCATCTTGTCAACCTCAACCCCATATTCCTTTCCGCTCAGAAAAAATGTAACAATTTCTTTCATATACTCTAATCTCCATTCCTTTGACGCTTAACTGTTTATCCATTTCAGATAAGCATTCATAAACATATCAATATCGCCATCCATTACTGCCGATACATTTCCAGTCTCTGCATTGGTTCGATGGTCCTTTACCATCGTATAGGGCTGCATAACATAGGAGCGAATCTGGCTTCCCCAGCCAATTTCTTTCACTTCTCCGCGGATATCCGACTCCTTTTCCAGATTTTCCTGTTCCCGCAAAAGAAGAAGCTTTGCCTTTAACATCTGCATTGCCTTATCTTTATTCATATGCTGGGAACGCTCATTCTGGCACTGGACGACAATCCCTGTCGGAAAATGTGTAATTCGGATTGCCGAGGACGTCTTATTAATATGCTGCCCACCGGCCCCACTGGAACGGTAAGTATCAATCCGTATATCCTCATCCGCAATCTCTATGTCAATATCCTGCTCGATATCCGGCATAACATCACAGGAGACAAAGGAGGTCTGCCTCTTTCCTGCCGCATTAAACGGTGAAATACGCACAAGGCGGTGTACACCGTGCTCGCTTTTCAGATAGCCGTATACATTCTCCCCGCTAATTTCCAATGTTACTGACTTTAACCCGGCTTCCTCGCCATCCAGAGAATCCAGCACCTTCACGGAAAAGCCCCGCTTATCTGCCCAGCGCTCATACATACGGCATAACATGCTTGCCCAGTCGCAACTCTCCGTACCACCTGCTCCGGCATGAAGTGTCAATATTGCATTTTCTGAATCGTGTTCCCCAGTCAACATCGTCGTAATGCGAAGATTCTCAAAATCCTGACAAAACTCCTCAAACTCGTGTTGAACCTCCGGAATCATCTCCTCGTCGTCATCCTCGTTACCCATCTCAATTAATGTCATGATATCTTCATACGATGTGCTAAGACGGTCGGCGCGCTCTACGATACTCTTTAAATCTTTAACCTCTTTCATGGAAGCGCTTGCCTTCTCTGAATCATCCCAAAAATCAGGCGCCTCCATATTTCTTTCCAGTTCCTCGATTCTCAGCTTCTTATCTGCTAAGTTAAAGTGAATCCCTTACTTCCAAAAGTGGTTTCTCAAAACTGCTTAATTCAATTCGGATGTTATCCAGTTCAACCACAAAATCACCACCTAAATTTTTATTTTAGAAAAACGCTATGCGTTTTTAAGAGCGTTAGTTTTCACAACGCTTCAGCGCCCACAGCAGTATTTATATTTTTTACCGCTTCCGCAAGGGCACGGCGCATTTCTGCTGATTTTCTCTGACTTTCTCACAACCGGACCGCTTGCAGAATCATCCTTGTTCGTTCCGGTAACTTCGGCAACCTGCTCACGTTCTACCTTCTGCTCAATACGCACATGCATCAGCATCTTTACCGTTTCCTCACGAATGGATTCTGTCATTTCCGTAAACATATCGTAGCCCTGTCTGCGGTACTCAACGACCGGCTCACGCTGGCCATACGCCTGCAGACCAATTCCCTGACGGAGCTGGTCCATATCATCAATATGGTCCATCCAGCGGCTGTCCGTAACTTTCAGGACAATTACCCTCTCCATTTCACGAATCTGCTCTGTCTCAGCGAACTCTGCTTCCTTGCTCTCATATATACGCAGAGCTTCCTCCTTCAGATCCTGAATCAGGCTGCTTTTGGAAATACTTTTATCCGTCTCCGGATTATAAGAGATTGGTTCAACCGGAATCATCGGAATCAGTATTTCATTCAATTCGTTCAGATTCCACTCCTCCGGCGGCTGGTCGTCTCCAATTACTGCATTTACATATTTATCCACTAAATCATCAATCATGCCAATGATAGTATCCCGCATATCATCGCCATCTAGAACCTTACGGCGTTCCGCATAAATAACTTCTCTCTGCTCATTGTTTACTTCATCATACTCAAGCAGATTCTTACGAATTCCGTAGTTATTCCCCTCAATCTTCTTCTGTGCACGCTCAATCGCCTTATTCAGCATCTTATGCTGAATCTGTTCTCCCTCCGGCATGCCAAGGGAATTAAACATCTGCATAAGATTTTGTGAACCGAATAAGCGCATCAAGTCATCTTCCAGAGAAATATAAAACTTCGACTCACCCGGATCGCCCTGACGTCCGGCACGTCCACGGAGCTGGTTATCAATTCGTCTGGACTCATGGCGCTCCGTACCAATTATCTTCAAACCGCCAAGCTCTGTCACGCCTTCGCCAAGCTTAATATCTGTACCACGTCCTGCCATGTTTGTCGCTATCGTTACAGCGCCCTTTACACCGGCATCCGCGATAATTTCTGCTTCCATCTCATGGAACTTCGCATTCAGCACCTTATGAGGTATACCTTTTTTCTTCAACATCTGCGAGAGTTCTTCTGAAGCGTCAATCGTAATCGTACCGACTAACACCGGTTGTCCTTTTGCATGACTTTTTTCAATATCCTCGACTATAGCATTCAGCTTTTCACGTTTTGTCTTATAAACAGCATCATTATGGTCTTTACGCTGTACCGGAAGATTCGTAGGGACTTCCACAACATCCATTCCATAAATCTCGCGGAACTCCTTTTCCTCGGTCAGCGCTGTACCCGTCATACCGCATTTCTTTTTATACTTATTAAAGAAGTTCTGGAACGTAATCGTCGCCAGCGTCTTGCTCTCCCTCTTTACCTTCACGTGTTCCTTTGCCTCTATTGCCTGATGAAGGCCGTCGGAATAACGCCGCCCCGGCATAATACGTCCGGTAAACTCATCCACGATGAGTACCTGATCATCCTTCACGACATAATCTTTATCCAAATGCATGAGGGCATGGGCACGCAGGGACAGGTTTACGCAGTGCTGTATCTCTAGATTCTCCGGATCCGCCAGATTCTCCAGATGGAAAAACCGCTCCACCTTCTTGATACCCTGTGCCGTCAGGTTTACCGTCTTCTCCTTTTCATTTGCGACATAATCGCCCGTTTCATTATTATCTTCTTTCATAAGAATATCCATTTTGGATAATTCCTTCTCCGTACCCTTTTTCAACTGGCGAACCAGATTATCACACGCCTCGTATATCTTTGTCGATTTACCACTTGAACCGGAAATAATAAGCGGCGTCCTCGCCTCATCAATCAAAACCGAGTCAACCTCGTCCACAATCGCATAATGAAGATCTCTCTGTACAAGCTGTTCCTTATAAATTACCATATTATCACGCAGATAATCAAAACCAAGCTCATTATTTGTGGCGTAAGTAATATCACAGTTATATGCTTCCCGGCGCTCATCGTTATCCATACTATTTAAAATCACACCTACCGTTAAACCGAGAAACTCATGAATCTGTCCCATCCACTCGGCATCACGCTTTGCCAGATAATCATTGACCGTCACAATATGGACGCCCTTTCCTTCCAGTGCATTCAAATAAGCCGGCAGCGTAGATACCAGCGTCTTACCTTCTCCGGTACGCATCTCCGTGATACGCCCCTGATGTAAAATTACACCACCAATTAGCTGAACCCGGAAATGCCGCAGCCCAATCGTTCTTTTAGAAGCCTCCCGGACAACAGCATATGCTTCCGGCATAATATCATCCAGTGTCTCTCCGTCCGCCAGCCTCTTTTTAAACTCGGACGTCTTTGCTCTCAGTTCCTCATCTGAAAGTTTCTCCATCTCAGGCTCCATCGCCTCTATTTTATTTACGACAGGTATTACTCTCTTAACCTCCCGCTCACTGTGAGTTCCTATTACTTTACTTAATAATCCCATGTTTCACTCTCCAATTAGTTTACTGTTCACTTCGGGCGTTTCTACCCAAGTTATTTTAACACTAGTTACAAGGCGTTTCAACTAAAACTTTTTCCTTAAAATGAAATCCATATAACTATAACTCTATAATAAGGTAAAAAAGGGGCACTTTCCCCTGTAGGAAAATGCCCCGTCAATATTTACTTACAAGATTTCTTTCTCTCTTTTACTTTATCTGACAATGTCCAGACACTTTAGAATTCCGGCTCAATCAAGCCGTATGTATTTCCCTTTCTCTTATAAACTACATTCACTTCCTCCGTCTCAGCATTGCGGAAAACAAAGAAATTATGTCCCAATAATTCCATCTGTACGCAAGCCTCCTCCGGATCCATCGGCTTCATGGCAAATTTCTTAGAACGGATGATATTGATTTCTTCCTCATCATACACATCCTCATCAATAAATGCCTTGCTCAACTGTGCCGCATTCTGCTCCTTATCAATCAGCTTATTCTTATATTTACGAAGCTGCCTCTCAATGACTTCTTCTACAAGGTCAATGGATACATACATATCTGTGCTTGTCTCCTCTGCACGGATAATGCTCCCCTTCATCGGAATGGTAACTTCAATCTTCTGACGATTCTTCTCTGTACTCATCGTAACATGTACTTTTGTCGTATCGTTAAAATATCTTTCCAGCTTACCAATCTTTTCTTCCACTGCTGAACGTAACCCTTCTGTTATGTCGATATTTTTTCCGCTAATTACTAAATTCATAATGCTCAGCTCCTTTGCCCATAAGTTTCAAGTTAAATCTAACAGATTTATCTCGTGAACTTATTATACTACAAAACCACATTTTCGGCAACAGAAAGTTTCCAGCGTTTAGGGAAATCGCTGAATCAGTTATCTTCTCTGGGCGGTGGGTATCCTACGTTCCTGTCCGAGATATCACTCCCAGCGAAAAATAAGTAGTCTCCTTCGTTTACAAACGTACTTCGCCGCCCTCTACAAACTGATTCAGCGATCGCCCTATTCGGAGTTTGACTTGAATTGTATGACAAATTAGCGAATTGTAAAATAAGCGAATTTATCCTACAAAAGTCTACCATTTTTGTTGACAATGTTGATAACTTTGTGTATAACTACCAACAATCGAAAAATCGCTCCTTTAAATGTGGATAATTTATAACTCGTCCCAGTCTACATTTGTCGGCGTACAACCGTTCGTTTACAAATTGTATGACACTTTCCATATTCCCACAAATACAAAGCTGCGGTCATGCCCAATGCACTAACCGCAGCTATCATTTTAAATTATTTTATTCGAGTGAAAAATTTATTTTTTACTCTTTACTCTATAATTCTTCTTGCGCAATATGGTGTACGATATCGTATATTACTCGTTGTAATACCGGTTCGTGGATTACTTGCATGAACCACACGTCCACCGCCGATACACAGGGCAACGTGGTTGACACGTCCACCGCTTGCATAGAAAATAAGGTCTCCGGCTCTTGCACTGGATACGCTAATCTTCCTACCCTTTCTTGACTGCTCTCTGGACGTACGAGGAAGATGAATACCAAACTTTCTGAATACAGACTGTGTAAATCCGGAACAATCTGTACCGTGCGTCAGGCTGGTTCCTCCATATACATATGGATGCCCAACAAAATTCAATGCATAAGAAGCAATCGCAGAGCCATCTCCGCTTCCAAGTGCGCTTCCTCCACCGCCGGTACCGCCGCTTGAACTTCCACCGCTTCCGGCGCTTCCGCCGCCCCCGTTACTGGAGCCGCCGGAACTTCCTTTCTTTCCTCCGCCGCCCCCGGAGCTGCCTTTATTTCCAGAACTGCCTTTACTTCCGGAACTTCCACTATTTCCGGAGCTGCTCTTTTTGCTGGAACTTCCATTGCCACCGGAATTATTGGTCTTCGGCTTACTAGCCTCTGCCCGTCTCTGCTGTTCCTCTCTCTCGGCCGCCTCTGCCGCCGCTTTGGCTGCAGCCTTTCTTCGTTCTTCTTCCCGCTCCTGTTCAATGGAAACGGCTTTCTTAAACTGAACCGATATTTTTACATAATCTTTTGAAACATATCCTGTTGTGTCTCCATCGACACGAATCTTAGCCCAGTCCTTTTCCTCACGAATGACTTCATAACTTTCATCTTCTGGAATTAATGTCAGGACGGTACAATTCGTATTCTTTTCTTCTCTGACTTTCAATGTTTCAGTCGTAACAGTCGCCCATTTCGTACCAAAATCATCAATCAGCTTTTCTGCACTGTAGCCAATAGCCAGATAATCTTTCATAATAAAACCGCTGACAGAACCGGATTTGATATATACCCAGTCCCCCTGAGTCTTCATAATTGTGGCAGCACTTCCACGGTATAGCTTACCAACAATCTCCGCCTCCGTACTTGGTTTCTTTCGAATATTAACATAATCTGCCGCAATCGAAATTCCCACATTAGCATATTCTGACTTTGGCTTTGGCGTCGCTGTCGCTGTCGGCTGTGTTGTCGTCTGTGGCGTCGCATCATTGACAGCCGTTCCGCTCGTCACTGTTGTTGTCCCATTGTTTCCTTCCGTAGGCGTATCGACGAATGCTACTATGGCTTCCGGATCTGACTGGCTCGCCCCTGTCTGTACGGAGCAATACTGATCCAGAGCGTATGCCATCCCCGCTAACTCTGTCTCTGTACCCATCGTCGTAGACGTTGAAACTATATATCGTCCAAATATGCCAAAGGATAACACAAGTCCCGCACCCAATACGGTTTTGACTAACCTTTTTTGCTGCATATACTTTCCCCTCCAATATGGATTCGTTAAACTTTCGTTCTAAATATTACAGAAATATTAACTGTATAATTCAGTATACCAACTAAATAAACATCTGTCAACCCACGAAATACCTTATTTTTTACATAATTCTACCAATCCCGCCACATTTCATTCAAAAGCAGTAGAATATTCTACAGCAAGTGACTATTTATAAAAATTTTACTTTTCAAACCACCCCATATTGTGTTATAATTTATGTAACATTTTTATAATAGAAGGTGTAAGAAAAGGAGGGATTTTTATGGAACTCAGTGATGGTATTGATATCGCTGCTTATTCAATGATGAATACACAGGCCCAGCTTATGCAGGGTGTCGGAACAAAAGTATTAGAGAAAACAATGGATTTGCAGGAGATTCAGGCAGCACAGCTTACTCAGATGATGGAACAATCTGTGAACCCGAACCTCGGTGCAAATATTGATATCCGCATTTAAGGCAGGTATAATACAATAACCTGCCTTAATTTTTTGCGACAATTGCTTCTATTTCAATTAAAACATCTTTTGGAAGTCTTGCCACCTCCACGCAGGAGCGTGCCGGACAATCCCCTGTAAAATAACGAGAGTAAATTTCATTTACTTTTCCAAAATCATTCATGTCCTTAATAAATACAACGGTTTTAATTGTATTTTCAATCTTCGCTCCAGAAGCTTCAATCAGAGCCGCCAAGTTTCCCAGTGCCTGCTCTGCCTGCTCCTCAATGCCTCCCTGAACCAGCTCACCAGTTGCCGGAATAATCGGAATCACGCCGGAAGTAAAAACAAGTCCATTCACTTCGATTGCCTGAGAATAAGGCCCGATAGCCGCCGGCGCCTTATCTGTAGAAATCACTTTTTTCATATTTCGTCACACCTTTCCTTGTAAATTAAGAATACTTCTTAGGCTAAGTATACCGCAAAGTTTCATATTATTCACTAGTTTTTTTAAGAAAAAAATAGTATACTATAAAAAGGGCTGGCTGAGAACCGCAGCCCTCTGAAGAATTGCCTATGGCAATAATATGGAGGTAAATTATGTATAGTTATCATGACCGCGTATCCTACAGCCGAATTGATAAAGATGGGTTACTCGGTGTTTCCAATACCGTGGACGCCTTGCAGGACTGCTGCCTGTTCCACAGCGAGGATGTCGGACACTCCGCCCTTCTTCTCCGCGAAAAACACAGGGCATGGCTCGTAAATTCATGGCATGTTGTATTTAAACGCCGTCCTAAAATGGGGGAGAAATTTACCGTACACACTTGGCCGTATCAGTTCAAGGGAATTTTCGGCAGCCGCAACTTTTTAATGGAAAGTCCGGATGGCGAAGTTCTCGCCTATGCAGACTCAAAATGGTTTTATTTTGATTCGGAAAAAGGAAGCCCTGCCCGTATTGATGATAGCGAAAAAGAAGCTTATCCCACAGAGCCGCCTTATGATATGGACTATTCTTCCCGCAAAATTCCTTGCCCGGAAGGTCTTACTTTAAAAGAAAAAATAGATGTATGCCAAAACTATCTGGACACAAATAACCACGTCAATAATGGGCAGTATGTCCGGCTGGCAGTTAATGTCCTTCCGATTGATTATGAAGTCAGTGAATTCCGTGCAGAATTTCGGCTTGCAGCTAAAATGGGCGATACTCTCTATGTGAGAACTTGCAAAAAAGACGACTATTTCTATGTTGTCTTTACCGATGCAGAGGAAAAACCGTATTTTATCAGCGAATTTAAAAATGGAGGAGTTCTATGAATACAGAACAGCGCCTGCTTGGCACAAATGCCAGACTATATGTTACGAAAAAAAGTAAATTCGGAGTATATTTAAGTTCCGGTGATTATCCAGATTTTGAAGTGCTCCTGCCCAACAACCAAGTACCTGAAGGAACGGAAAAGGGAGATATTCTTAATGTCTTTCTCTATAAGGACTCGGAAGACCGACTGATTGCCACTACCATGCAGCCCTACATAGAGCTTTACCAGACAGCCCCACTGACCGTGACAGATGTCACAAGCATTGGAGCCTTTCTTAACTGGGGACTGGCAAAAGATTTATTTCTTCCTTTCAAAGAACAGACAAAACGAGTTCACATCGGTGACACGGTTCTCGTTGCTCTGTATATTGATAAAAGCGACAGATTATGCGCTACGATGCACGTGTACGATTACCTGTCCTGTGACAGTGAATACCAGAAGGGTGACAAAGTCCACGGACGGGTTTATGAAATCATTGACACCTTCGGCGTATTTGTCGCTGTCGATGACTGCTATTCCGCCCTCCTGCCGCACAATGAAATGACACGGGAGTTAAAAGTGGGAGAAGAAATTGACGCCCGGATAAAAGATGTCACGGAGGAAGGAAAACTAACTCTCAGCCTTCAGGAAAAAATAAAGGTACAAATGGGAATGGATGCGGAACTCATCTATAGACGACTGGTGGAGGCAGGCGGATTCCTCCCATTTCATGATAAAACCTCTCCTGAAATCATCAAACGGGAATTTAAGATGAGTAAAAATGCCTTCAAACGCGCAATTGGACGCCTGATGAAAGAAAATAAAATCGAAATAACCGATAGCGGTATAAAGCAAATCTAGAAAAACGCGCACCAGAAACGGTGCGCGTTTAGCCTAAATATCTAGTTATCCAAAAACCGCATTTTACTTTCACTGCTCTTTCGGATTGCCCTCTCCCTCTTTTTCTGCTCGCTTAGCCCTGCAGCACTACGCAACTCATTCGTAAGCTTTGCCTTACACATTTCACAGTATTTTCCTGTTTTAATCGTTGCTCCACAGCTTTCACAAGGAATACCAACCGGAGAGTCATCGGAAAATACGAGACGCTCCTCCCGTACCCAGCGCTTAATCTGTGCTACGCTGACATCCATTTCTTTTGAAAGTACATGAATCTCCACATCCGGATGTTCACGGACATACTTTTTCACTTCCATAAATTTGTCATCCAGCTTCTTTTGGCAGGTAGGACATATTCTTTCGCCCCGGATGTAATTAAATAATCTGCCACAGCTTTTACATGTTACAACTTCCATACCAAATCCTCCTTGTCATTCAATATCCCTGCCTATACACAGACAGGCAAAATATACCTTGGGAATCCCACACTGGCGGAGCACCCGCCCACATTCTTCCAATGTGGAACCCGTCGTGTAAATATCATCTATGAGAAGCACCCTGCAAAGTCCGGATAGTTTGTTCCGGTACTTTTCATTGATGCAGACAGCTCCTTTTAAATTTCTCGCGCGCTGTCGGTTATCCATACCCTTTTGTGGTTTTGTATAATGGCTTCGGATAAGTCCATCTGAATAGACCGGCAAGTGCAGACGCTCTCCTATTGCCTCCGCAACACAGGCCGCCTGATTAAAACCACGAAACCATTTCTTGCGCCAATGCAGCGGTACCGGAATAATACCATCCGGATGCCACTCTGCAATCCTGCCCCCTCTGTAAGAAAGCAGTTCATCCGCATACACTGCACCGTCTTCAAAACAGCCTCCGTATTTAAAATCTGCGATTGCTTTTTTCATTACATCATTGTAAACCCATACTGCAGTTCCCTGCTCTAGGCAACTGTTCTTTCGGGAGCAATCCCCACAATACTCCTGCCCTAAGTCAGATAACGGCTTGCCACAGTGTTTGCAACAGGGTTCCGTCACATATGGAAGACTTTTCCCACAGCTTGTGCAGATACCGCTTGTGCCCTTTTGGTGTATGTTTCCACATATAGGACACTTATACGGAAACAATGCTTTCAGTATATTCAATTACATCCTCCCAGCATACGCCTTGACTGTCATTTATGTACCCTCACTCATCCTTACTGCTATCATAACAAATTTTTACTAATTTTGCACCCTGTTTTTTTCATCTATCTCCTGAATTCTTTCAGACAGGGACGAATACCGTAATTGTTCGGATTGATTATGAATCATTCCCAGCACCGTTTCTTTTTTCCCCACAATCGTGACACACTGCTTTCCCCGTGTTACCGCAGTATATAAAATATTTCTGTTCATCAGCGGACGCGGCCCCGAAAGCAGAGGAAGAACTACTGCCGGATATTCGCTCCCCTGAGATTTATGTATCGTAATCGCATACGCCAAATCCAGCTCCTCAAAATTCCCCTGCGCATAAGTAACATACTTTTCGTCTTCAAAACGCACGGTCATCTCTTTATTAAAATTATCTATATCTGTTATAATTCCGCAATCTCCATTAAAAACTCCCGTTCCTTCTTCTATCATCATACCATTATATCCACGGATTTCCCATTTGATTTGGTAATTATTTTTCATCTGCATTACCTTATCTCCCTCGCGGAACAGAACACCGTGATTCTCTATCTGGTTTTTCCTCCTGTCCTCCGGATTTAGATATTTTTGCAGAATCTCGTTGCAGCGGTATACGCCAAGCTCCCCTTTCTTCATCGGCGTCAGCACTTGCACATCAAATGGAGTGCAGCCTGTATACTTTGGCATTTTATCACGCACAAGCCACAGCATTACCTCCAATACCCCATGACTGTCCTCCCGCTTTAGACAGAAAAAGTCTTTACTCTGGTTATCCAGCGATATCTCCTCCCCATCATTGATACGGTGGGCGTTTACAATAATATCACTCTCTGCCGCCTGACGGAAAATATGGGACAGCTTCACAACATTAAAACAATGGGAATCAATAATATCTCTCAGTACATTTCCCGGCCCTACGCTTGGCAGCTGATTTACATCCCCCACAAGAATGAGCCTCGTTCCTACTGCGACCGCCCTCAATAAACTGTGGAACAAATAAATATCTACCATTGACATTTCATCAATGATTAGCACATCCGTTTCCAGCGGATTCCATTCATTTCTGCCAAATAAATCGGAGTTTTCTTTTTCCGTCTCTCCTTCATTCTCCAAAAGGGAACCGTTATATTCAAGAAGGCGGTGAATCGTCTGCGCCTCATAGCCGGTAGCTTCGGACATTCGCTTAGCGGCACGCCCGGTCGGCGCTGCTAACAGAATACTCAGCCCTTCCTCCCTCAGACAACGGATAATCATATTTATCGTTGTCGTTTTTCCGGTACCGGGGCCTCCTGTAATAACGAGCAGTCCGCTGTTCATTGCCTCCCTTACAGCAATTCTCTGCTGATTATCAAGCTCTAAATCTTCACTTTTTTCTAATTCTTCAATCGTTCTCACATATGCCTCATCTTTGCGTCCCATTGGAACATTCAGGTCAAAGAGCATGCGGGCACAGTTTAATTCCGAATAGTAAAGAGTCGGGAGGTATACATCCCGTTCTTCTGTCACTATGACAGACTTATCGATCTCCATTTGTTCCAACACATGATAAACCTGCTCGCTCATAACCTCCAGCCGGTATACTGACTCCTGTAGGAGAATTTTCTCGGGCATATATACATAGCCTTCCTGTGTTCCTAGATTCAGCACGTACAAAATACCTGCACGGATGCGTTCCTCCGAATCCAGTGTAAAACCGCTCTTTCTTGCAATATCGTCTGCAATTTTAAATCCTACTCCCCGAATATCCTCTGCCATCTGGTATGGATTTTCTTTCACAATATCGTACAGACCGGAACCATATGTCTTATAAATCTTTACCGCCAGCTGATTTGATATACCATACTGCTGCAAAAAAATCATGGCGCTGCGCATTTCCCGCTTTTCTTCAAATTGCTTTGAAATGCTGATTGCCTTCTTCTCGCTGATTCCCTTTACTTCTGCCAGCCTCTCCGGTTCTTTCTCTATCACTTCAAAGGTTTTATCGCCAAACTTATCTACAAGCCGTTTCGCAAGTCCTCCACGGATTCCAGCGATTGCCCCGGAGGACAAATACCGTAACATGGCAATGCTGTCGTCCGGCTCGCTCACCTCGTAGGACTCCACCTTTAACTGTTCCATATACACGGGATGCGTTACCATCTCCCCCCGGACACAGACATATTCACCTTCATTGATAAAAGGAAAGCTTCCTACACAGGTCTCGCTTTCCCCATCGGTATTTTCCAGTTCAAAAACTGTATATCCGTTTTCTACATTTCGAAAAACTATGTGAGATACATATCCCTTCCGTTCTTCCATTGTATCACTCATTTCTTTTATCCTGTCCTTTTTATTATAAGCATTTGTGAAGTGAACTGCAAGCCGAAGTTTCCCCTATGTTATATCCTTTCTTCATTGACTTTTTGCCTGTCTATACTCATTAGGACTCATTTGATAATGCTGCCTGAATTTCCGACAGAAATATCCTGAACTGGTAAATCCCACTTCCTCGGCAATAGAAGAAATAGATTTCTTTGTAGTGTAAAGTTGTTCGGCTGCCTGCGCCAGACGGTATTGGATAAGATATGCCACCGGTGAAATCTGAATACCTGACTGAAAAATATGCAGAGCCCCGCTTTTGCTTATGGAAGCAGATGCAGCAATCATTTCAAGCGTAATATCTTCCATGTAATGGTCATGTATATACTGCATCATAGTCTGTAACCTTGCCTGTCTGTGATTCAAACGATAAGAATTAGGGGAACGAGAAGCAAGGTCTAACTGCTTTGATAATATATCCCAAATCTGTAAAAGAAGTGATATGGTGCACAATTCATTTTTCTCCCCAGTCTCCTGCAAAATTAAAATCTGTGATAGAATCTGTAAAACATTATTTTGCCACGTTATATCCGGATTCAGCATCTGATACGGAACAGACAGGTCTATAACAGGTTTGATATATTTGTCATAGACCAAACTATTTTCAGGTGCTAACAAAGTTGGAGCAAAAACAATATTGGGAGCAAAGGTACTGTTTTTTGCTTCAAACCGATGTAAAACGCCACTATTGACAAACATACCACAGCCTTTATGTACTTCCATTTTGTCCGTCCCAATAAGACAGTGCGCGGTACCTTCGACTACAAACAGAAATTCCAGTTCATGATGCCAGTGCCAGTCAATCCGATGAAAATCATATTGCCAGATATCGTCCGGATAATATGCAAAAGGATAGCTGCTGCTTCCATGCTTAATGGTCTCCCGAAGCGTTTCATCCGTGTTAATTTTGTAAGTATCCATAAAAAATCTCCGATTACCGTTTTAAATAAAATATTTTGTTATATTGTATCATAAATATACAATTATGTGCAATGACCTGACTTTCTGTATATGATATAATCGCTTTACAAAAAACCAGTAGAAATTGGGAAACACTATTGTGACATATCAAAAATTATGAAATGGAGGAAAAATGATGGAATTTTTAAAATGTAATCCAAAATGGACAAGGAAACCAAAGCAGACGGTAATTGGCGAGGACAATGTTGTCATTATCACAGAACACGGAACTGACTTGTGGGCACGTACCTACTACGGCTTTCAAAATGACAACGCTCCCGTACTGCAGATTGAGACAAGTGACAAATATTTCTCCTTTATCGTAAAAACAGAATTTGAAAGTTCCTGTCGTTTTGACCAATGTGGCGTAGCCATGTACTTAGACAGCGATAACTGGTTTAAGGCATCCATTGAGTATGAAGATGAAAAAATACAACGATTGGGAAGTGTTGTTACAAATCATGGCTATTCCGACTGGGCAACGACAGATATTTCTTCTGATATAAATAGTATGTGGTATCGTTTTTCACGTAGAAATAGCGACTATTGTATTGAATGTAGCGAAGATGGTATTCATTTCAGGCAGATGAGAATCTTTCATATGTGGGAAGGAGCAGAAAAAATCACATATGGAATATACGCCGCCAGCCCGACGGATGGCTCATACAAAGCAACATTTACTGATATGCAGGTCACAGAATGTCAGTGGGAGTCCGATGCTGACTGGCGCGACTGAAAACATACAGTGCCAAAAAAAGAATGATAAAGAGTTGATTCTTTATCATTCTTTTTTAACTTTATCCATATAATCTCTGATTACTTACTCTTTCGCTGTACCACTGACGGCTGCCGCCGCTGTTGTCCCTGAGTTCCTCTGAATCGAGTCATACAACTGCTCGGCAATGCCAAGTCCCTTTCCATTGTATACCATGGAATTTGAAATGCTCTCCAGATAGTTATCCGAAAACATTTCCACATACTGGTTACTGCTGTCCTCCTCGTCATCCTGAGAAAAGACCTTCGCCGCACGCTCCATGTTTTTGAACATCTGCTGAATCATATATGCCTCAAACTGTTTGCAGGCATCTAACATTTCCTCGTCTTCTTCCGCCGCCTGAATCTTGCTCGTTACCCTGTCAGCGCTTGTATCTGCCGCATCGACGTTGTAGTTTGTAAAATATGTGTTTCCAATTGAAATTGACATCCTCTGTCACCTCACATTTCTAATCATCAGGAGCGAAGATTGTTCGCCTGCTGTAACATCTCATCTGATGCCGTAATTGCTCTGGCATTCATTTCGTAAGCTCTCTGCGCAATAATCATATTAACCATTTCATCCGCAGCCTGAACATTCGAGCCCTCCAGATAGCCGGAAACAATCTTGGAATTCAAATCTGTCGCAGTATATACGGTCGGAACACCCGATGCCGCTGACTCAAGATAATTCGATTCCGAAGCCTTCTCCAAGCCCGAAGCGTTAGGGAAATAAGCAAGACCAATCTGAATCCCAATATACTGCTGGTTTCCTCTTGCATCCGGATAAGTCAGATTACCATACTGGTCTACCTTAACCCGGTCGGTGCGGTAGTTTCTGTCCAGCATAATCGGTCTGCTTGACGTATCCAGAACCGGACGGCCGCCACTGTCTGTCAGTGCCGTACCATTGTCGGTAACCGCCATAATAAAGTGACCGTTCCTTGTATAGGCAACACTTCCGTCATTCTGCTGAACCATAAAGAAACCCTGTCCCTGAATCATATAATCAAATGCTCCGTTTGAAGCGTTTGCTGGTCCCTGTGTTAAATCCGATGAAACGGAACCTACCCGGACGCCCAGCCCTACCTGTGCGCCGACCGGCTTTGGCTCACCGGTTGTCGTTGTCGATACCCTCTGCATATTCTGATAAATCAATGATTTAAAATTAGCCGCCTGTGTTTTATATCCTGTCGTTGCAATGTTTGACAGGTTATTGGCGATAACATCCAAATTGCTCTGCTGGCCAATCATTCCACTCGCCGCAGTCCATAATGAACGCATCATAAGCATCTACCTCCAAAATTTCTGTCACTTATTATCCCTGTAATCTGCCAACCTGATTTGCCGCACGATCTAACATCGTGTCATAAGAACGGATTACTTTCTGGTTAGCCTCATAAGCTCTCGTTATAGTAATCATATCGACCATTTCCTTAATAACATTAACATTAGACTGCTCTGTATATCCCTGCAAAATTTCTGCGGTGGCATCTTTTGTCCTCGCTCCATTCACAGGCTCATACATCGTATCACCATATTTCTGCAGATAATCGTAATCTTCAAAATCTACAATCTTTAATGTGTCAATCACTTCCCGGTCTGCCGTAATCACACCATCTCGTGAAATACTGACTGTTCTCGCCGATGGATCAATCGTAATATTACCGCCCTCGCCCTGCACTGGGTTTCCGTCTGCATCCACAAGCAGACCTTCTTTGGTCAGCATAAACTGACCATTCCTTGTATAGCGGGTGTGGGTAACGCCGTTTCTGTCTGTCACATTTACCGTAAAAAACCCGCTTCCGCTCAACGCCATATCATATGTATTCCTCGTCTCACGAATGGAACCCTGGGTATAATCTGTATAGACTTCTCCGATTTTCACACCCAGACATAAATTTCCGATTGCCTCATTGTGATACGCCTGAGATCCGTCTCTTATTTTAATTCCCAGCACCTCGTCAAACGCCTGACTGGTTACCCTGTCATCCTTAAAACCAACTGTGCTGGCATTGGCCATGTTGTTTGAAACAACATCCAGCCTTTTCTGCTCATTTCGCATCCCTGTCCAAGCAGTATAAAGACCTCTTAGCATATTTTCCCTCCTTCAGATTTTGTGCCTTAGTCTTCTGCTCCTGTTGTACTGCCACTTAAAAACTCGACATATTTGCCGGTACCAATGGCAACTGCTGTCATAGGTTCTTCCGCAGTCATAGTTGTAATTCCGGTCTTGGATTCAATTAACTCCTCCAGACCATATAATAAACTTCCGCCTCCTGTCAGGACAATGCCCCTGTCTGCGATATCCGCAGCCAGCTCCGGCGGGGTTTTTTCCAATACACTGTGGACGGCTTCTACAATCTGTGCCGTTATATCCTTTAATGCTTCCTCGGTTTCCTCTGATGTAACGGTAATTGTCTTCGGAAGACCTGTAACCAGATTACGTCCCCTTACATCTACGGAAACACTTTCCGGCCGTGGGAACGCAGAGCCGATACGAATCTTAATATCCTCCGCTGTTCTCTCACCAATTAAAAGATTATGTTTTTTACGCATATAGCGAACAATCGCATCATCAAAATCATCTCCGGCAATCTTAATGGATGTGCTGACTACCGTACCACCCAGAGAAATCACTGCGATATCCGATGTACCTCCTCCGATATCCACAATCATATTTCCACACGGTCTGGCAATGTCAATGCCGGCGCCAATCGCAGCCGCAATCGGCTCCTCAATGATTTTTACATCTCTCGCCCCTGCCTGAAAAGCAGCATCCTCCACTGCCTTCCTCTCGACCTCTGTTACCTGGCTTGGCACACAAATACTTATAAGAGGTTTGCGAAACCTCTGTTTGCCAACTGCCTTCTGCATAAAATATTTCAACATCTTCTCCGTCACGGTATAATCTGAAATGACACCCTGACGCAGAGGACGGACTGCTACTATATTTCCCGGCGTACGTCCGAGCATCAGACGCGCTTCCTCTCCAATGGCTTTAATTCTATTTGTATCACGGTCAAAGGCAACCACACTCGGCTCTTTCAATACAACTCCCTTTCCCTTTACATACACTAATATACTAGCGGTTCCCAAATCTATTCCAATATCAAAAGCCACGATAAAAATCTCCTTTCACTATCTCCTGTATATTATTCCCAAATTGTACATACATAATCTTATTATAAACGCATTTCTAAATAATTCAAATCCTTTTTTATAAAATTTAATAATAATTTAAAACTTTACGGAAATCGATGTCTATTTTTCCCCTTCTTCTGCATACGCTGCCTGTAGCATAATGGCACATTCCACACGCTTTTGCTGGAGTTTGCAGCCAATTTCATACGGTTTATTTATATCCCCATGGCTATGATATGCGTTTGCCGCACATCCGCCACTACAATAAAACTTGGCGAAACAGTTTTTACACTCCTCCTTGGCATATACGTTGCAAAGCTTGAAAGTATCCTGAAGTCCGGTATTTTTTATCCCCTCATCTACATTGCCAAGGCAGAACTGTTCCTCACCAACAAACTGATGACATGGATAGAAATCCCCCCACGGCGTTACCGCCAGATATTCTGTTCCCGACCCGCATCCGGACAACCTTTTATATACGCACGGACCGCCGCTTAAATCAATCATATAATGGAAGAAATTAAATCCTCTTCCTTCCTTTCTGCGCCGGAGCATTTCCCTTGCCAGTTCATCATAGCCTTCACAAATCTTCGGGATATCCTCCTCCCGAATGGCATATGGTTCTTCCGGCCCCGCAACGACCGGTTCTACTGAAATCTGTTCAAATCCCTCGTCGGCAAGGCTGAGTACATCCTTCACAAAATCCAGATTATAGTGAGTAAAGGTTCCTCTTACATAATATTTCGTCTGATTTCTCGTTTCTGCCACTCGTTTAAACTTATCTATAATGTTGTCATAGCTTCCCGCACCATTTTTAAATGGTCTCATCCGGTCATGAACTTCTCTTCGCCCATCCACACTGAGTACAATATTATCCATCTGCTCATTGGCAAATCGAATCACATCCTCGTTTAACAGCACGCCGTTTGTCGTCAGCGTAAAGCGGAAATGCTTGTCTTTTTTCTTTTCCAGTTCCCGTCCGTAAGCAACCAGTTGTTTTACAACCTCAAAATTCAAAAGCGGTTCGCCACCGAAAAAATCAACCTCCAGATTTCTCCTGCTGCCCGAATTTTCTACTAAAAAATCCAATGCCTTTTTTCCGACCTCAAAGCTCATCAGCGAGCGGTCTCCCTTATACTCCCCTTCCCCGGCAAAACAGTACCGGCAGGCAAGATTACAGTCATGTGCAATATGCAGGCAAAGCGCCTTTACCACTGTCTGGCGCTGTTTAAAATCAATGACGCCGTTCTGGTACACATCCTTCGCAAACAATGTTCCACTTTCTTCCAGTTCGCGTAGGTCAGAAAAAATTTCATCCATATCCCTCTCTGTCAGTGTTTCCGCCGAATACTTTTTTAAAATCTCTTTTGTGATTTTTTCTGTATTTTCCCCGCTAAATTTATTTTCATCGTTTTCGTCCAGCATTGACAGCGTATCATATACGACGTCATCTACAACATGGACGGAACCGCTATTGACATCTAAAACAATATTGTACCCGTTATTTTTATACTGATGTATCATTTCAACCTCTCATTTCTTTCGGATAACATGGAATGAGGACTGGATTGGAAACATAGTTCCAATCAGCCCTCCATTGCTTTTCGTTTATCCACTACTTATTTGTTCTCACAGCTCTGATTTCCTACTGTACAGGAAGTCTTGCATGCGGACTGGCAGGATGTCTGGCACTCGCCGCAGCCACCCTTTTTCATAGACTCTTTCAAGTTTTTCGTAGTCAAAGTCTTAATTCTCGTCATAATATCCTCCATTCTGTAACGCCTGCAGTTCAAGGGAAAATCCCCATGCTTTTATAGCGTTATCCGATAATGTCACTATTGTAACACAGATTGTCGGGGGTTTCAAGGCGTACAGAAATTTTTTAGGCAATTTGGTAATAATTCGGTACCGTGGGTGCTTTCTTTGCAGAACAAACGGCGTCGATTCCATGAACCGGCGCCGTTTCCCTTCCTTTATTCTACACTCATCAGTAAGTAATCGCGGACGAATACACTGTCGATGTAGAGCTTGTCGAACTGTTATAATATGTAGCCGTGAATTTAATACGGTACTTTCCTTTTTCTGTAAGTTTGTAGTCTTTGTCAACGCTCAGCGTCTTGCTGTCTGCTGTACGGTCCCATGAAAAGTATTTTTTCCATGCTCCGCTCGTGTATTTCTGCAGAGTAAAGGTCGATTTTACCTTCTTTACCGAAGCTGTACCTGTAGCTCTCAGCGTAATTCTGAGAACAGCTCCGCTCCGGCTCAGTGCTGCAGTCTGCCTGCTTACTAAAGATGCCGCATGAACTGTACTCCCCTTATGACTCTGGGATGCTACGGCACTCAATGTCAGACAGCTGGATAGAAACAGACAAAGAATGATTTTCTTTACTTTCATCTCTATCACCTCCTTTCACACACTATAACGTAAAAAGAAGATGATTTGATTCAAGTTTATTAAAAATTTATCTTTTTTACTGATTTTTCATCGCAGATTTCGACAATCCGTTCTCTTTTTCGTACATGCTCTCTGCGATTTTTATAAGTTCTTCTTTGTCAATTCCGGTCGCATACAAATCATTCAGATACTGGCAATCGTTCCATATAAGTGATACCCTATCATCATATACAAGATACTCCGCCGCATATCCGGCAATGACCACTCTTTCCTTGCTTTTATATTCTGCATTGATTATAACATTCATATCTTCTATAATAAAGTCACTCGAATATAAAATACATTCCTCGCCCTTCCTCCACTCAGACCAGTTACCTTTTCCTTCCTCTGCCTGGCTCTCTACCTGCTTATATCCTTCCGGTACAAGAGACGGAACCAGCTGTGTCCTTTCGTCTGCCTCTCCATCTATGCCTCTTGTATTGCCAGTTTCGCTCGGCTTTACAAAATGGATATGACGCACACCATCTAACGACCTCACTATCGTTTCCCACGGATTGACGCCGAACGCCTTTGCACTAACCTGATTTGCCGCTGCCAAAGTCAATACGACTGCACCTACAACCGCCACTCGTCGAACCGTATAGCCAAGCTTTATATGTGTTCCAAAATATCTTTCTGTCCAGATTATTTTTTTCATTTTGCGCTGATGCCGTTTCGATGGGATAATTTCCTCATCTTTAAAATTCTCCTCCGAATATATCGTATCCAGTCTCGAGTTCGCAAAGTCCTCAAGAACCTTTTGCAAATACTCCCGTTCCATTATTTATTGTCCCCCTTCCTTTCCTTTAAAAATAGCAAATCATTTAATATAGCTTCTAATCGCCGTTTCCCCCGCGTCAGATTTGTCCTCACTGTATTTTCCTTCATATCCAGCGAGGTTGCAATCTCCTGACAGCTAAATCCGCTGACATAGTGCAACAGAAGAACTTCCGAGTAAATTTTAGGCAGAGAGCGAATTGCTTCGTAAATATGGCTGTTCTCCAGCTTGTTATTATCTTCCAGCGCATACGCTGTCTCTCCTATAATACTTGATAATGATTCCAGCTCCAACCTTCTCTTTCTCTTTCGGTAAACATCAATAGCCGCTCTCTCGACTATAATAACTATGTAGTTTTTTGTTCGATTGCTTTTCATCGGATTCTGCTTTGATATTTTAGCATAATTTTTAGCAATTCTCACAAAGGCTTCCTGAACCGCATCCTCCGCTAACTGCTCGTCCTGTAATATTCCCCTCGCAATCCAGAGTGCCAGCCTCTCATAATGCTTATATAATTCTAAAAAATTATCTGACTCACTATCGTCATCCAACATCGTTAATAAAGCAAGCATTTCCTTCTCCTTCTTAATAAACATATCAGACAGATACGGACAATAGACCTATACCAACCTGATAACGCCAGTAAATTTGACAGTATTATTTTACCATATCATGACAAATAATACAATTCTTGGAATTCAAGAATCGTTCGCCTGCTTTCGTCAAAATTTCCCAAAAAAGGTGCGGCTGAAAACCGCACGCCTCTGAAAAATACTTCGTGTTTTTCGCTCCGTATAAAACAAACCTGTCTATAACATAAAAAAAGCGCCGTCCTGAGACGGCGCCAAATCACATACTAAATCAAATAGAAATTTGTATAATAATATGATGTTGAATTTACTTTCTTTCCTTTTACCTTTCCAGTCGTTCTTACTTTTAAATCCCAACCAACTGCATTCACAGTAATTCTCTTTTTCTTGAATTTCTTAAAGGTATAGCTGCTCGACTTTGATTTTAATGTTTTTACCTTTGTCCACTTCTTTTTGCCGCCTTTTCTTGCGTACACAGTGTAACCTGTTGCTCCGCTGACCTTTTTCCATTTCAACTTAATGGAATGGCGTTTGATACATTTTTTATTGGATGTAATCTTAGCCTGTGGAACTGCCCTGAAATCGGCAGACCACTTCGACCATGTCGATACCCCGCCATAGGTATAATAAAACCGAACCTTTACAAAGTACACATTCTTTGAATTTGCTTTGTTAAATGTGCAGTAATTCATGTAGGGGTTGGATATTGTCTTGGACTCAACAAGCTTACCCTTACGGTTGTAGAGGTTTGCCTGATACCCGGTAATATCTGTATAGCCCTTCCATGTTACGGAAAGACCTTTACTCTTTCCAAAGCCCGAGTTCATATAGCGAACACCCGATATCGCCGTAGAAGCCACCCTAGTACGCAATGCACTAATACCGCTGTTTCCACCGCCACCCGGTGTAATCTGGCTGTTTCCGCCGCCACCTGATGTCGTGTTATACCTGCTCGGAACATAATTGATGTTATTCGACATAATTGTATAATATGCCCCATCATCACTCTGAGCAATTGCTTTAATTGTCAACAGGTACTCTCTGCTCGGATTCATATTCCGATATGTATAAGTACTTGTCTGGGCACTGACCGTAGCTACCTTTACGTCCTGTAGATCTGTCAGATTCCAGTGCCAGAGTTCAAATCCAACCAGTGGATCCCCCCATGTTTTTAATTCCTCTAAGACAGCGTTTATGTTCCATGTTACCGTTGCTGTTGTGCTGGTTGCTGCCGTCAGGCTTGTCGGCAAATCACTCGCTGCACTCGCCTTTTTCCCCGGCAGAAAGCCGATTACAAGTGCTGCTGTGAGAACCAGACATATCATTTTCTGTACCTTTCTCATAGTTACCTCCATTAAAATTTAGTTTATCTATATATAACACAAACCAGCCGTCCGAAAAGTTTCATTTTACAAGAAAATATTTCCCAACCGACTGCCATGTGTGGTTCTCCAGTTCATTTTGTTTTCCTGAGCGCGTATATACCTGTCGGATTCCGTTGACTAAATCCTTTTCCGATACCCCGCTTCCTCGCCTGATAACAGGAATTTCTTTATTTCCTTTCAGCGCCGTTTCTACCAGAGGAAGATAGTCTCCCGCCGTTTGGATTACAAGTCCATGGCTGGCATAATATTCTTTTGTTTCATCCTCTGCCAGACCGATCTCTCTGCGTGTACCTCCTGCCGCTCTCCCATCCGTTACATACTGCAGTTCACCGGCACATCGCTCTCCCGCCAGAAAAAGATAGTAGGGAACTCCTGTCGTGTCTTTATTATTTGTCACATCAATATGATACCACTCATTCCCCAGTCTTACCATGTTCCATACATGTGGCAGGCTCTGGTTCATATATCCGCTGACCGCTGCCGCTTCGATTCCGGATATATGGCATAACAGCAGAAATGCATCCGTATACGCCTGACACATACCCTTTCCAAGAACAAGAGCGCCATAAGCATTGTGCGCATATTCATATGTGTCTGCGCCAGACTTTTGAAAGCTAGTCTCCCTCGTCTTGGAAAATGCCTCCCTGTCATAAGTGCAATGCCCGGCAAGCCAGTCATACAGTCTTTTCATTCGTCCCTCCTCGCCCAGCGAAAGAATCCCTTCTGCCTTCACAACCTCCTCTGCCGCCTTAATCATTTCCCGGCGCATACGTTCTCTTTCCCGCTGGGAATACAAGTAAGCAACCTCTAACGTCATTGTTGAGTAATCACAATCAAAGGCTTCTATTCCAAATATATATGGATTTTGGTAATACGCCTGATAAAATATGCTGCGCAGACCATCCGGTTCTGTCAGCTCTGGAAAATCCCCAATATAAATTTTCTCCCGCCCCGCAATCAGATTTAGTGCCAGCCACTCCTCTGCCGCACTGTCTGCCTGTATATAATAATCCGAATCCAAAGAAGGTACTGTTTCCTCTCCTCCGCGCCCTTCCTTCGGCTGTACCTGTGGCACCTTATCTGTCCTGTCCTCCGGAACTATCCCCCCATTCAGTGACGGCGCACCCACTGTCTCTGGATAATGCTCTCCACTGTCTCCTTCCATAACGACATAACCAGTCAATCCAGTTCCTTCAATCCGATACCAGTAATGAGGCTGCTTTTTTCCCCATACCCCTATTTCTTCCGAAAAAGTATACAGCACCTGTCTCTCCTGCACGCTTCCATCTATATTTTCCACCGGAACAGACAACGGCAGTTCTTCCACCTTCTGATAACGGTTGTAGAGTATGTCCGAATCCTCTTTTACCTCGCGCGGCAACCGCAAATCGCTTGTTCCTACAGCATTGCTCAACACGCTTTCTTTCCCATTTGTCACAGAAGTTACATAGTATTCTCCCTGTACATTATAATTCTCTCCTATCACAAAAGATTTCCCGTTTTTGTGGCTGGTACTCAATACTTCATTTTTCTTCCCGCCGGAAAATCCTTCGAACATCGTCTCTTTTGTACTCCCCTCATAAGACAGATAGCCATTTTTATACCCATAACGGGCGCCTTCCGTTTCTGCATTTTCCCCGCCGCTCAAGATTTCTGACGTCACATAATTATAAACACGGTACTCCGAAGCCCCCTCTACCGGACTCCATACCAGACGAAATACCCCATCTTCCCCTATCTCTGCCGAAAGTTTTGGCACAGCGCTGTCCGTTTTCAAGGTAAATGGTATCACACACGGCTTGTCTAGTTTGCGGGCTTCCTTCGTCTCCCTGTCAAAGCGGATAGCAATATAATACACTGGCGCACTGCCCCAGCCTGTGTCTTTCTTCCTGTCAGACTTCGTCTGCATCACCTGTTCAATCGGATATACGGTTATCTTAGAACCATTTTCTCTCTTTTCAATCTCAAATCCTGTAATGATTCGGCTTTCCTCCCGGCAGGCGCGGTCTGTATGTACAGTAATCAGCTTTTCCTGCACGGACACCGGAAATTCACTGAAATCACAGGCAAAATCGTATTGAAATTTCTGTTTTTTAGATACACCATATATTGTATTTTCCAATGCTATGCCCTTGTCTGTGTTCTTATACTTTTCCTTCAAAGCAGCAGGCGTAACCAAGGTCTGCTCTCTGCGATAATTCCTCCACAGCCATAGCCCGGCAAGCAAAATTACTGCCGCTAATAAACATAGCCCCATCCATTTTCGTCTTTTCACATGTATAACTCCCCATCACTTTCTAAGAGCCGCACAATACGGTCATTCTCTAATGTAAATATCACGCTCCCGCCCTCACTGTCATGTATACGGTAAAAAGAAGTTTCCCCGGAAGATTGTTTCGTCCTATCCCGGTAAGTCATGCGCTTCATTTTTTCCAGCAAGTCCTCTGCCTCCGCTTCCGGCACTGCCTCCGCCTCAGCAAAGTCCTCTGACCTGCTTTTTTCCAGAGAGGATAATTCTGACTCCATATCTAAAACAAGCTGTTCATACCGCTCTTTATCCCCGGAGGCGGAAAAATCGTGCACCGCACTGCCGCTTGCCACTCCGGCAAGGTTTGGTACCGTCTCATCCGGCGATAGCTTGTCCCCAGAAAGAAGCATCTGATATCCAAGTAGTCCTGCCAGCAGAATTACCGCCGCCACAGCAGCCGCACTTACCCATGTCCTGCGCCTATTTCCGCCCTGCTTTTTCTCCTCTGCTTTCATCTGTTTGGTCAGTTGTTTCAGATAATTTTCATCTGGTTTTATTAACTCATTATCCCCTTTATACTTTTCTCTAAAACTCATCCTCGGCACCTCCCAGAATTTCTTTTAATTTCTGCCTGCCACGACGCAATCTGGATTTTACAGTAGATTCGTTCATCTCCAATATCCGGCTGATTTCCTCAATACTGTAATCCTCGTAATAAAACAGATGTAAAATATCCCTGTACTTTTCCGGGAGTTCCAGCATAGCATAGTACACACTGCTTTTTTCCTTTATCTCAACTACCACAGCGTCTGCCTCCTCAAGCTGCGCCGTCCGCTGGTGCCACGCAGAAGTCACTAAATTTTTGGCAGTATTGATAGTCACCCGAATCAGCCATGCCTTAAGATGTTCCTTGTCCTCAAACGTTTTTTCTTCCTGTATGTATTTGAGAAATACTTCCTGCATGACATCCTGTGCATCACTTTGGTTTCCCGTTCTTGCAAATGCAAGGCGAAAGACCATATCCGAATATTCCTTTATCACTTCTACGGCATTTAACCGAAATCCTTCGTCTTCTTTCATCATGTCTCCTTTAGTGCATAAAATTACTTTAGTGCATAGTATTACCTTCTTTGTCAAATAAGAATACCATAGTTTCCCGTTTTTTCAAAGTTATTTTTTACTTCGTATAAAACCACCGCTTAATTATTTATGGTTTTCCAAGTGGTGGTATCGCACGTACAAATCATTAAATGATTACCTTTTCTTTCGCCCCGCCTGCAGCATCCCGCCAAGCATCCCTCCGGACAGACACAAAAAGAGCGCTGGCAGGATTCCCGGTATACTCATAAAGATAGCCCGGTTACAAATCATGGACGTAACCAGCAAAATGACGTAATATGCCGCTCCCATCAAAATCCCCCACAGATACTTTCTTCCTGTATGATATCTGCTCACAATCATTCCGCTGATAAAGCAGGAAAACACATAAGCAAAAATAATTCCCCCACGGATAACTCCCTCTGAAACATCCCACTGAAACATTAAAAAGGCAAGCACCAAAAGAAGTACCGCCGACACCGCATATGCCAGAACAATCCCTTTAACTACCTGCAATATAGCTCCCGATTTCATTCTTCCTCCATTCCGCAGCCTCCGGCTGCCACAAATGCTTATAAGAAAAAATATGATACTTTTCAAAAAAATATAACTATGCTATGATAAGTAATAATTACGAAAATAGCTCGGCGTATTCAAATTGCGCCGCCAGACTAAGAAAGGGATTCTGATTTATGCAATATATAGATTTACACGTACACTCGAATTGTTCAGATGGAACCTGCACACCGGAGGAGCTGGTAGACCTCGCCTTGGAGGCACAGCTCGTCGCCTTTGCCCTGACCGATCATGACACAGTGGACGGCGTAGCCCGTGCAGTGGCGGCGGCACAAGGGAAAAAAATCCGGGTTATCCCCGGCGTAGAGCTTTCCTGTGAATACCAGATTTCTCCCGGAAGAAAAAAGGAGATTCATATTTTAGGCTATAACATCGACTATACGCAGCCGGAACTCCTTGACACGCTGGCAGAGGCTGCCGCAGAGCGGGATGAAAGGAACCGCAAAATGTGCAAAAATCTTCGCGATGCCGGTTATCCGATTGACTATGAATCGTTAGCCGCACGTTTTCCACATACCATTCTGACAAGGGCACATTTTGCCCGCTTTCTGATGGAAAAGGGAGCGATTCCAAGTATTGATTCCGCCTTCAAAAAGATTCTGGCACAGGACGGTCCGTATTTTGTCATGAGAAAATATCTGTCTCCGGAAAACGGTATCCGTCTCATAAAAAAGGCAGGAGGCATACCAGTTCTGGCACATCCCCTGCTCTATAAAATGTCTGTCTCCGAGTTACATAACCTAATTATCGAGTTAAAGAGCTACGGACTAAAAGGCATAGAGGCTATGTATTCACGCAACCGTGGCAACGATGAAGCATTTGCCCGCAAGCTTGCTAAAGATTTCGATTTAATCATAACCGGTGGAACCGATTTTCACGGCGCAAATAAACCGGATTTGGAAATCGGCAGGGGCGAAGGCTCACTCCGCGTTCCTGTCATGCTCCTCGAAAATTTGCGATAAGCGTTTCCGCTGCCGCCGTTATGTCTTTCTGTCCGATTATCGCTGATATCACGGCGGCGCCCTCTATCCCGGTATCTCTTAACAGTGAAATATTTTCCGCTTTAATTCCACCAATCGCCACTATCGGAATCTGCACGGACTGCCGGATTATTTTCAGTTCTTCCAGCGTAATGTGTCTTGTATCGGACTTTGTCGTCGTTCCAAATATATCGCCCACGCCCAGATAATCCGCACCCGACTTCCATGCTTCTACCGCCTTCTCCACCGTATTTGCTGTGGCTCCGACAATCTTGTCCGCGCCGAGAAGATTCCTTGCCACCTGCACCGGAATGTCTGTCTGCCCCAGATGCACGCCATCTGCGCCGACTGCCATTGCAATATCCAGCCGGTCATTGATAATTAACGGAATCTCATAGGCGTCAGTAATCTCCTTCACTCTCTTAGCTGTTTTATAAAATTCACGGGAACTGCACTCCTTCTCCCGCAGCTGTACAACAGTTACACCGCCTTTAATTGCCAGCTCCACCGATTCTTCAACAGAATCTGCCGTCATAATACTCCTATCGGTACAAAGATACAGCGTATAATCTATCTCCGGTTTCATCTTATCCCCCGTTCTCCTTCTAATATCCTCTCAACTTCCTGTGCATACTCTGGCTTTTTATCCCGGATTTTCTCCATTTCCTCCAGACATTCCTCCATGATACCAGTATTGTAATCCAACTGGTCTCTCAGCTTCTGGCGGCGGACATTCAGGTCATGGCGCACTTCAACCATTTCCTTCGGCTCAACGAGCGCTCTCGCCTGCGCAAACCAGATATCACGGTCTTTCACCCCGAGTCTTTGCAACTCATTCATCAGAATCTTATTATTCTCGTTAATCTGAATCGTACTTTCCCGCTGTCTCGCCCACTCTCTCTTTGCCTTCAAATACTGCCCATATACAAAGTCCAGCTCTGTTGCATTCCGTATTTGATATTTGTGACACAGGTAATCCAGTGTCCTTACGTTATTGACGTATTTGATTTTTACCCGGTTGCTCAAAAAAATTGCCCGATTGCATTTTTTTTCTGTAATCGCCATATCAATGCGGTTTTTTCTTGATTCATTCAAAATAATCGCTGCTATTACAAAACCAAAAGCGACCGTCGCTACAAATGGAACAACAATATCTACCTTGAATAAAAAAGCGAGTGCCGCCAACATTGCGCCTATCGCTATCAGAATCGCTGTCAGGCACTTCCCAATCACCTTCAGCGTCCGCTGTCCGCGTATAATGTCGCGCTTATCGGCAAGCAGAAGATTCTTCTCACTCCCCAGCTGGCGGAGGTCATTTTTAATTTTTACCTGATAATCTTCATATTCTGCAAGCTTCTTTATATCGCCCTGAACAGTTCCCTCATAGTTCTCGAGCGCCCGCCTCTGCCCATCTGTCATTTTATATTTTTTCTTCTGCAGCTTCTGACGCTCCTCTGTCAGTTCAACAATCCTTCTTGCCGCCGAATATAGCTCCGTCTTCTCCTCATCCGGCGCCTGATCAATCAATTGGATATCCTTCAGGTATGAGGTTACCTGCCCATACTCGAACTTGATATCTCCGCACTGCCCCCTTGCCTCTATAATCGCATCATGAAGACGTCCCAGATATTCCAATCTGGCGCGGTCATTGTGAATATCGACTTTTTCCTTTTCCACCTTGACGGTTTCCGGAATATCAACCGATTCTGCAGAAACCTCCGGTTCCCTCTGCTGTTCTGTCGTTACTTCCTCCGGCAGCTTTTTTATCTCTTTTTTCCTCCCGAAAAAATGAAATTTCAAAATTAACGTCCTCCCATCAGCACAAAAATGCTGTTTCTAATTGTTGTTTATAACGCTCCAAATCCTGCTCCGATTCATTCGGAATCCGGCACTGTGATAATGCCTCGTTATATTTTGCCTTGCTGGCAAGTATTTCCTCCGGTTCCAGTCCAAAAGACACTGCCTCTGTTTCAAACAGCTCCTTTTTTCCTTCCATCAAAAGTATCCAAAGATAATGCTCCAGCGAGCTTTTTTTATTGTTCCTGACATATGCCTCCTTAAAGTCATTGCCCGCCTCTGCAAAAGAAGAAGTATAAAAACGGGCGATACCCTGATTGTGCAAAATATCCCCATACTCCTCCGTCGTAAAATTCACGGCAAAACTGCCATGTAAAAGCTTCCGGTACTCCTGCAGGCTCTTTCCATACCGTCCCGCCCTGAGATAATTATCCGCCTTCATCTTCTTTTTCTTATACAGCGGCAGGTTCGCAATGCCATCTATAATGCTAACCAGACTGCGCACTTCCGCCTCTCTGTAATAATCGCAGCCGCACAAAATAGTTACAACCAAATCCTTTAATCCCGCATGGTTCGAAAATAGTCCCCGCATTTTTTTGGCCAGCACCGGATGCTCCGTCTCCTCCTCCAGCCAGTCTGCCAGCGGTTCCTGAAAAAAGTCTTCGTTGATACTGTAAATGTTATTATAAATATAGTAACACAATTCCTCAAGGGAATACACTTTCTGCCCTGTAAACGGCATTTCGTATGGCGTCTCTGCCACCTTTCCCTGACACAAAATAAACATCTGTGTACCCTCCTTAATCAATCGTAATCATCTTTTCCCAAATACGGTTTGAGGTCGGGAACAAATCCCCAAAGCCCCTGTCTTTTATAGTAACAATACAGGTATGCACATCACTGAACCGGAGGCGTATACCAAGCCGGCACTTACGCTCGGACTTGCCGGATACCGGCTCCAAGTCAATAATAAATTTCTTTTCTTCATTTGTAAATATATTCCTTACTATCAGGCTCAGCTCATCGTCGCCATGCGGTATCAAATCCATCTCCTTATCTACCTGATACCATGGGATTCCTGCCTTTACGAAAGGTACTTCCTGCTCCTTTGCCTCACTGTATACATTGACGAGTATGTGGGAGGAAACCATATCCTCATCAAGCAGGACAAAATCCGACAGCCTTGCCGTCTCACCAAACTCCCTTGCCGCATAACAAGCCCCGCTGACATACAGATTCTGGCCCTTAAAGAGCCGGCGTCCTACACACAGCTTTTTGAACACCTCATCCGCCCACTCGCCCTCAAATCCATTTCCTGTCATGTAGAGGGTAGATAAAATCTGTTTATGGATAGCTCCGTAAACAATATTTTCAAACACCGTGCCCTTCCGGTCTTCATCCTCTCCCGCAATCTCCATGGCATCCGAAAAATCTTTCTCCGTCACTCCGGCAAAAACCGGCGTCCGCCGCCTGTCGACCTGCATCTGATAATAACGCAGGCTTTTCCCGCTATAATCAAACAATCCCACATCATTTACCCACATTTCCTTTTTCTGATATAGTACATAATGCAGATAGCTCTGCTTGTGGCCGATGACAACGGCCCTCTCCCTGCCTATCCCAAGCAATTCCAGCGCATCATAGATAAGCGTGACAAACTCCGGTGTCTGCTCCGGCACCGTCACGACGAGCTGCTTTATTGTCTCGGATGGGTATTTCTGACGCGTCATAGACAGCGTTTTCCGAAAATAATAGGCAAGCACATTTACAGGATTCGAGACCTTCCCATCCACTGTAATTTCCTCGCCACGGCGTATACGCGGCAAAAACCCGGTCAGCGGTTCCATATTTTCCATCACGATGGCAGTGTCAAACAGAGCATATGGATTCTCTGCCGACTGCCCTACAAGCTCCGGCTCCATCTGCTCACGGTTATATACCGCCATCTGTGTCTTATCATCACAGAGGTCGTATCCAAGCAGCAATGTCCTCTCTCCCATAGTTACCTCCATTCACGCGCTTCCTCGCACTCATTGTATCGTAAACAGCCGCTTTGCCAGCTCCCGGTCTTCCTCGTACTGCTTTCGCAGTTGTCCATATAGCGACTCATCCCCGGTGTTTTTCGCCTTTATCATCTGATTTACGAGTTGAAAAAATCCGGCCGTCTTCCCAGCACGTTCTGGTCTTGTCACAGTCATTTCCTCGGTTCTTTCGTCCGTCTCCTCCTCATAAATATAACAAACCTTTTCTTCTCCTTCGAACAAAAGCAATTCACTTGTAAATATACCGTCAAAAATCATTTTCATCGGCTGTCCTGTAAATTTCCCCTCATCATTTTTTACAAAGAGGAAAACACCACCTGACGTACCACTGTTGTACTGAATCAACACAGCATTTTCAATCTCATATGGCACAGAAACCTTGTCAGAAAATGCCTTCATAAAGGTAAAAATTTCTCCCTCTCCGGCATAATGCTCCAGATTCATCTCTACAAATTCTTTTTGCTTCTCTGCCAGCTCCTCCAGACGGCTGTAATATTTTAAAGCTGCCAGAACCATAACCTTTTCTTTCTCGTAAAAAGCCTCTTTTTCTATTCTGGTAAATACTTCCTCTGACGGCTCCAGCCTGTCAACGATATATTCATACGCCAGCTCAGATAAGAACGCCTTCACAAGCACCCGGTTATTGCCATTCTGATAATATTCCAAAAAGAGTTTTTCATAAGGCTTAGGATTGACTCCGGTAAAAAGCACCTGACCTAACAGCCTCTCCTTTGAGCCATCTTCAATCACTATCTCTGGAATTGAGGCACATTTTTTGTATATCGCTGTCAGCGTTTCTATATTTCCCATGTAATACTGCAAAAGATAGTTCAGCGCTCCCTGTTCAAAATACTTCTCATGATACAGATACGCCGCCCATTTTACCAGCACCGGAGCAAACTCTCCCCTGTGTTCCTGCACCTTTTCCATTAACAGCATCGCCAGCGCTTTCTTTTCGCAGCCGCATATACCATACCGAAGGAGCATCTTTTCTGCCTTGTCATACATCCCATGATAAATGCAGTCAGTCGCCACTTCACCCAGACGCTCCCGCTTAATACTGGAAGGCGAAATTTCATCCAGCACCTCTAAAAGCCCTGTCATATCTTTCTTTTCATTATAATAATCATAGAGACAAAGCAATGCCTTGCCTTGCATATAATCACGGAAGCAGTGCATCTTAACCGCCCTGTGTAAAATCTCAGGCTGTTCGCCGGTAAGCCTTGCTCCCCGCTCCGCCTCCACTGCCAGATGAATCAAAAGCTGCGGCATATCCGCTCCGTTTTCATAGCACAAAATCGCAAAACTATCTAGATTTAACAGCTTCTGCATCGTATATTCTACAGTTCCCGTATAGTAATTTCCTTCTTCGTCTACAAAGTATAATTGATAATTCGGCGTATATATCTGCACCTTTGCCTGCCCATCCGTAAACGAATAGTATGTTTCCTCTTTTGTCTCCACATGAGCGACAAGCACACCTGTCATTTTCTCATTATGGCAGGTCAAAAGTCTTGTAAACATCACATACGGCAGTTCCCTCGCTACGGAATCCCGGATATTCTCCTCTCTAAAAAGCCCCTCATAGAGTACGCCGATATCTTCACTAATCCGGTGGTTCATCAGCTGCTTTAATGCAAATTCACGAATATGCGTACCATATATGCGAAACGTCTCCGGATCTTGCTCCCTCCGTTTCGTAATATAGGCATAGAGAAATGCTTTGCAGCTCTCGTTCAGATGATTCTCGTACTGAAAATACGAAAGTATCGAATCCGGAAGGGTATGCGGCGTCTGCTTATCCAGCGTATACATATAATATTCATAAAGGTCTGTCAGCCGCAAATGCTCCTGAACCCCTTTGGCAAACAGCGGAAAATATTTCTTCTGCCTCATTTCATTGCGAATCAGCAAACCACATATACCGCGCAGAGTATCTGTAAGCTGAAACTTTAAATACAATTTTTCCAACACCGCAAATACGTCCGGTTCAAACCGGGAAAGGCGCTCAGCTAGAAAACTAATGGCAACCGCAATGTCTTCTGTAATTAAATCATGTTTTAACCCGTATCCCACTGTTGCCAGAGTCACTTCATCCAATGATTTAATCAATGTTGCATCCTCGCAGTACACACGAACCATTGACGAGTATAGAAGCGGACTATTGTCTCCCTGCTCCAGCACTCCCCGAATATCCTGTTCCTTCATCCGAAGCGACTGATATCTTTCATCTACATTCAGTTTCAGGTAAAACAATAATGTGCTGCTATAACCATTCTCATTATAGCTCTCTATAAGCTTATTCAGCCGTTCTCGTTCTTCCCCCCTCTGCGTGTACATATATTTAATATATTGAATCAAGATATAATTTTCTACTTCTTCTGTTTCACTCCCCAGTTTCGGTATATCTACCAACTCCGACTGGCGGTAAAACTCCAGTATATCTTCCTCATCCTCCAGCATAACAGCAATATACCCCGATACCGGAAGTTTGTACGGAACAAGCTTTTCAATTATATTTTTATTCTTCTTCAGCAGCTTCTGAAAGGATCTGCCGGATACCCGGTCTTCCGTATAGCCAAGATAATTCCGGAAAAGTGTGGCAAAGGCAGCCTTCTTTGCCCTGCCGACTTTGCGTTCCCTTTCGCCATTCCTGTTATGGGCGCATATTTGAACCTCTCTCGTCTCGTACGGTGTTTCCAGAATCAGACTGCCAAACCGGCGGCCGCATTTTACCTTATCGGCCCGAATCGTAAACTCTAAAACATCCTGTCCCCCGATAAACTCATCCGTCCACAAAATATGTAGCTCCGGCTCAATAAAATCCGCCGTTGCCGTCACATGAATACCCGTACTTCCCCATGTATTTATACGGATTCCAAGGGAATCCTGTACATCTGCGCCTGCCAGTTCATACTCAATCACACCGGCTGCATTTCTTTTGCCCTTATCCACCTTAAAGTGAATCGCCGGTTTTTTATCCATGCCGACTAAAAATTCCTCCATACTGTGGATTTTTGTATTTTTCTTTACCAAATGGTCATATAAAAGTTTTCCTGCCTCGTCACGATAGAGAAACACCTCTTTAAACGCCGGACTATGGAACAGCTTTGCCCCATTCTCTGGATTCTCCTCTATCCTTCCCCGCAGCATAAAATAGTCCTTCACCGCCCCTTTAGCATCCGATAGCTCTGGTGTTACCACCTGAATATCATATGGCAGTTCTGCTTCCCCGCAATCCGTTACCAGATGAATCTGCCCCCGAAAACGCTCACCAGGTACTCGTTCCTCGGCATTTACAGTAAGCTTTAACTCATTCTTTTCCGCATGAAAAACAGGAAGAAATTCCAGTTCCGTTTCTTCCACTGAGCCAAAGCCCTTCATCTTTGTTCCTCGCTCGTTTACCAAAGTAAAAGTTACCGTCCGCCTCTCCCCGGCAGCCACCTGAAACTCAAGCTTGTCCGGCGTCAGGATAAGGCCTGGCGGTTCATATATGAAATTTCCCTTTGCCAATGACAAAACTTTCTCTTTCATTTGCAACCTCACTTTACTTTAATCTTTTGGAAAGTGCATACCATACTCAATTTTATAGTATACCATTTTTTCTTGTATATTGAAATAGTTAATTCGAGAGTTTTATCGCAATTGCCTAATATGAATGGATAAAAAATAGTAAAAATCCCTAAAAATGTTTTCCCTCCTCTTGAAGGATATTTTGTTTTCGTTTACAATAATACGATAAGAAAAAACAAAGTGTGAAGAAGTGAGGGATAATATGAAACCAAAAGAACATTTTCACGGCAGTGATTTAGAAAAAATAGAAAAAGTCTACGGAATCCGGAAGGAAGACATTATCAGTTTTTCTGCTAATGTGAATCCCCTCGGCGTCTCATTCCGGCTAAGAGAGACGCTGACAAAACATATCGACTCTATTACCTCTTATCCGGACAGGGAATACACCTCCCTGCGCCAGTGTATCGCAAACTACGTTCACACTGACGTCAATAATATCGTAGTCGGGAACGGCTCGACTGAGCTGATTTCACTCTTTATACAGATTACTCACCCGAAAAAGGCACTCATCATCGGGCCGACTTACTCCGAATACGAGCGTGAAGTCTCTCTGGGCGGTGGACGTTCCCATTACTTCAGCCTGACAGAAGCCAGAGAATTTGAACTGGATACCGATTCCTTGACGGAAGAATTATCTCATGATGTGGATTTATTGATTTTGTGCAATCCGAACAATCCTACATCTTCCGTAATCAAACGCAGACAGATGCGGGAGATTTTGGATTTTTGCAAACGCAAATCAATTACCGTTCTGGTAGACGAAACATATGTGGAGTTCACAGAATCCTCCGATGAAGTTACAGCAATCCCTCTGACCGAATATTATAACAACATCATTATTCTGCGGGGCATATCTAAGTTTTTTGCCGCACCCGGACTCCGGCTCGGCTACGCAGTCTGCGGCAACCACGATTTGTTAAAAGAAATTAATCAGAAAAAAAATCCTTGGACGATTAACTCCCTCGCCGCTATCGCTGGAGAAATTATGTTTACAGATGAAAAGTATATCGCGGAGACAAAAAAGCTAATCAGCACCGAGCGGAAGCGTGTCTGTGAAGCGCTTGACCGAAACCCTAACTTTAAAACCTTCCACGCACATGCAAATTTTGTACTTGTCAAAATATTAAATGAAGATATAACTTCATCTGACATTTTTGACGCTGCCATCCGCAAAAACCTAATGATACGGGATTGCTCTACCTTCCCATTTCTGAGCAACAAATATTTCAGACTCTGCTTTATGCTGCCTGAGCAAAATGATGCACTGTTAAAAGTGCTGGAGGAGGCAGTTAAGTAGTTGGTTAATTATTAAATCCAAAATAAATTTATTTTTCTGTAAAAAAGAACGCCGGTAAAATATTCCGACGTTCTTTTATTCCCTAATTCAAAATAAATAAAGATTGTTTGGCAGGCGTGCCATTCTCCTGCATCTCTCGGGTTTCCCCTGTCAAGCCAGCGGCGTGTGGACGGGCACGAAATTTTCCACCTCAAACAATCTCTTTTTACTCTATGGAAATTATAACATTCATAATCATTAGGATGCCTCTCCTTGATATGACCTATTCTTTCATCTGTTATAATGACCTCATCCGTTACAATATCTTCCGTAATGCAACGATACTTTTCTTTATCTATTTTCCCAACATACCTCAATCCAACACCCTCATTTACGCCCTTTTACAATTACCTATAAATAATCTCGTGCCTTCCCGGCCCATTTGACACCATCTTAATTGGCACGCCGATTTCTTTTTCGATAAATTCAATATATCTGCGGCAGTTTTCCGGAAGTTTATCATACTCCTTAATCCCCCGGATATCCTCTTTCCACCCCGGAAGCACTTCATAAACAGGCTTTGCTATCTTCAATTCTCTCGTCGCTGGGAAGTCTTTTGTTACTCTCCCGTCAATCTCGTAGCCGACACATACCGGAATTTCATCCAAGTAGCCCAGAACATCTAAAACGGTCAATACAACCTCTGTCGAGCCCTGCACTCTGCAGCCATAACGGTTTGCGACAGCATCAAACCAGCCCATCCGCCTTGGACGGCCTGTCGTTGCTCCAAACTCTCCGCCATCACCTCCACGGCGACGCAGTTCATCCGCTTCTTCACCGAAAATCTCACTGACAAACTCTCCTGCACCAACAGCACTCGAATATGCCTTTACGACCGTGACAATTCTTTGAATCTCATACGGCGGCACACCGGCACCGATTGCCCCATAGCCCGCCAGTGTCGAAGACGAAGTAACCATTGGATAAATACCGTGATCCGGATCTTTCAGCGAGCCAAGCTGTCCCTCTAACAAAATCCGCTTTCCCTGTTTCCTCGCCTCAAAAAGATACGACGACACATCACAGACATATGGCTCAACCATCTCTCGATATTCACGCAGCGTATTCATCAGCTCATCTACACTTAATGCCGGCTTGTGATACAGATGCTCCAACAGGACATTTTTCTTTACGCAGATTCCTTCCACCTTTTCCCGCAGGCTTTCCTCATCAAAAAGCTCCGATACCTGAATCCCGATTTTTGCATATTTATCTGAATAGAATGGAGCAATACCGGACTTTGTTGAACCAAAGGACTTCCCTGCCAGACGTTCCTCCTCATACTGGTCAAACAAAATATGGTATGGCATAACAATCTGGGCACGGTCAGACACTTTAATCTTCGGCTTTGGCACTCCCTGCTCCACGATTCCCTGAATCTCTTTAAATAAATCCGGAATATTCAGTGCAACGCCGTTACCGATAACGCTTGTTGTGTGATTATGAAATACTCCTGAAGGTAAAATATGAAGCACAAACTTACCATAATCATTTACTATCGTATGTCCGGCATTACTACCGCCCTGAAAACGTACAATAATATCTGACTCCTCACCGAGCATATCCGTAATTTTACCTTTCCCTTCGTCACCCCAACTGGCCCCTACAACTGCTGTTACCATAGCCATTCCTCCAATCTGTTCCATATAGCAGAACATTGTTTATTTGTGCCAAACGCACGCACTTTATTATTATACATGAACTTCAAGAGTTCTTCAACTTTTTTGTAAAATTTGGCTATGCCTCTCCCTGTAAAATCTGACTGCACTCGTTCAGCCGTTCTTCCGGCCAGTCCGAAGACGCATGAATATTCAAAATACTTTGCGTCTCATGCAGGGCATTATAATACCACATAGCCGCTTCACTATAATCACCATGCGCAAAGAAATATTCTCCCAGCTCAAAACACATTTCAGAGGAACCCTCGCTGAGCAAATCCTTTAAGCACATCTTCAGAATTACGCTGCTATCATCCCTCAGTCTGGCGGCATGCGCTACGATACACGCTGCCTCCTTCACCTCGTCCAGACCCCTGCTCTCCTCCACGGCAGTCCCGGCAAAAAATTCCTCTGCCTCCAAAAAATCCTCATCCTCCCCGGATATATACAATTCCATTGCATACATATGGTGGAGCCGCTTTGACAGCCGCTCTCCCTTCCTGATATATTTCTGAAACGTCATAAAATCACGCTTACTGTGAGTTGTTTCCGGGCAGTGCATGATTACAATCTCCGAGTCATAGACAACCGGATCCAGACGCACCGTCTCATGAACCGGCTCTATCCAGACAAACTCGCGCAGCCGCTTAAACAGCTTCGGGCGGTATTCCTCGTCAAAATTGTACGCCGTTCCATGTGAAAGCTGGTTTCCGTATTTCATCTGTACAATCTCGATTTCCGGCAAAAGAACCTCTTTTAAATCACGAAACTTCTTTCTATTCTCCTCATCCAGAACTTCATCCGCATCCGCCGAATAAATGTACTCCTTTGTCGCCTTGGAAAAGGCAAAATTCCGCGCCGCAGAAAAATCATCCACCCATGTAAAATCATATATCTTATCCGTGTATTTGGCGGCAATCTCCTTCGTATGGTCGGTAGAACCCGTATCGACAATAATAATCTCCTCCATCAAATCAGCAATACTGTCAAGACACCTCGCCAGTATCTTTTCCTCATTTTTTACAATCATACACAAGCTAATCTGAATCATCAAAAATCTCCTCCTATCCTGCGTTCCCGCAAAGTCATCGTTCTATATGGCAAAAGTTCAGTACCTGTATTTGAACCGTCCGTATCCCCTGAAATTCATTTATTGTCGGAAAATACGTCAAAGCCACATCCAGCTTATTCTCCCTTCCCTCATACATACGTGCCAGCTCCGCCTCGTTCCACTCCTCACATACAAACTTTTCAAAGTCATCCATATTCCCAAAATACAAAGCGTCACACTGGTTTCCCTTATCGTTTTCCACACGCAGCTTCAACACATTTCTCTCTCTGCCAAGCCGCTGTCCGCGCAAAATGCGAAAATGCTGCTCCGCAAAAACCGGTTTCGGATTCCCAACGCCATAGGGCTCCATTTTCTGAAATTCCTGAATCAGCTTTTCCGTAGCAAATCCAATCGGCATCGGCGCGTCAATATGGACAACCGGACGGAAATCCTCCTCTGTCAGCATGGCATTTTCATTCAGTCTCCGTTCAAGCTCCGGCAGATTTTCTTCCAACAGCGTCATACCCGCCGCCATCCTGTGACCGCCAAACCGAAGCATCAAATCCTTGCACTGCATTAACTCCTGAAACATATGATACGCCTCAATCGAACGCCCGGAACCTTTTACTGCTCCCTCTCCCGTTCTTGTAAAGACAATAACCGGGTGCCCATAACGCTCCTTTACCCTTCCCGCTATGATTCCCACAAGACTCTCATGAGTGTCCGGTAACAGCAAGATAACGACCGATGGGATTTCCTTCTCCTGCTCCCATTTCTTTTCCATTATGGAAAATGCCTGCGCTGCACCCCGCTCCGTCATGGATTTTCTTTCCTCGTTAATTTCCTTCAACTCCTCTGCCTTTGCCAGTGCTTCCTTCCAATCCGTTTCCATTAACAGGGAAAAGGACTGTGTCACGGTAGCTATCCGCCCCGCCGCATTAAAACACGGCGCAAGAGTAAAGCCAATATGCCCGGTATTGATTACACTTCCCTCAAGCCCCTGCACTTGCAGTAACGCCCTCAATCCTATATTCTTCGTGTGCGACAGAGCCTTCAGTCCATATTTTACTAGAATACGGTTCTCTCCCCTAAGCTCCATCACATCTGCCACCGTTGCAATCGCCACATATTCCAGCAACTCATCCTTTTCCTCTGCCGGAATCCCACAGGTATCATATAGTGCAGAAACAAGTTTAAACGCCACCCCGGCCCCGCACAGACCGCGAAATGGATATGTCTCATCCGGTCTCTTGATATCAATCACAGCATCTGCCATCGGCATTTCCTCCTGAACCTCATGATGGTCTGTGACAATCACCGTCATTCCCTTTTCCTTCGCATACGCAACTGCCTCATTTGCCGCAATCCCGTTATCACAGGTAATCAGAAGCTCTCTCCCATCCTCCAATGCCTCATCGACAATCCTCTCATTCAAGCCATACCCCTCCCGAACCCTGTCCGGCGTGTAAATATGACTCTCCATGCCAAGCCGCTCAAAACACTTCCACAATATATACCCCGAAAATATTCCATCACAGTCAAAATCAGAGGCAATCGCAATGCGCTTCCCTTTCTCTCTCGCCTCACAGAGTAATTCTACTGCCTGTTCCATATCTTTCATCTGAAAGGGATTATGTAAATCTGCCAAAGTCCCCTCTAAATATCTTCGCATCTGCTCCTTATCCGCCAGCCCGCGGTTCAACATACATCGCACTAAGAGCGGCGACACCCCCAGCTCCTTTGCTATTCCCGCAAAGTCTCCCTTTTTCATCTCAAGAATCCATTTTTCCCTCATATGGCAAAATGCCCTTTCCGTCACTTTTGTATATACTTAGTATAGTCGATTTTCACGGCTTTTTCCACCCTTGATTTTTCTTCCCCTTCTGTTAGAATAAGAGAGAAGACGCTGGCTTTATGCGTCCTCGGAGAATCAAAAGAAATGAGGATTGTAATATTATGAAATGGATTCGTTTTACTTTAGATACCCACACCGATGCTGTCGATATGTTAAGCTGTATGCTGGATGAAATTGGTGTAGAGGGTATTGAAATTGAAGACCATGTGCCTCTGAGCGAGGAAGATAAAAAGAAAATGTTTGTGGATATTCTTCCCGATCCAGAGGAAAATGATGGCAGTGCGAAAGTTCACTTTTACATGGAGCCGGAGAACTGTAATCCAGAAAAAGTAATGCTTCAGGTTCAGGATATTTTTCAGGAAGTCAAAACATTCTGTAATATAGGAAAGGGAACGGTCACTCTCTCTGAGACAGAGGATAAGGACTGGATAAATAACTGGAAAACCTTTTTTAAACCGTTTCGCGCCGCCGAAAATATTGTTATCAAACCGACATGGGAAAAATACGACAAAGAAAACGACAGTGATATTTTAATTGAAATTGATCCCGGCATCGCCTTTGGAACAGGCTCGCATGAGACTACAAAGCTCTGTATACAGGCGCTGGATAAATATGTTAAAGAGGGCGACTCTGTACTAGACGTCGGCTGTGGAAGCGGTATTCTTTCGATTGCCGCACTGAAACTCGGGGCAAAACATGCTACCGCCATTGATATCGACGAGGTAGCCGTCAAGGTAGCCGGTGAAAATATGGCGGTCAACCAGATTCCATCCTCCGCTTACACACTGTATGACGGGGATTTAATTACAAACCAATATTTAAAAGTAAAAGCCGGAACCGGACATGATATTGTAGTGGCAAATATATTAGCAGATATTATCATCCCGCTGACCGATATTATTAAACCTCATATTAAAAAAGATGGACTGTACATCGTTTCCGGTATAATAGACACAAGGGAAATAGAAGTCAGGGAAGCCTTAATCAAAAATGGGTTTGAAATATTGGATGTAACGTATATGAAAGAATGGTGCTGCTTTATTGCAAAGTGAAACATCAAAACGGCTTACAATCTGTAAGCCGTTTTATCTTCCCCGCTACTATTCTTAACATCCCTCTTCTCTCTACTTGGGATATTTGCCATTATCTTTTAACCATTTTACTAACCCTTCGATTTTATTTGAATCCCTTATTCCTGAAAAAACAGTCTCCTCATCAAAATGAATATTATGCCGTTCAAAAACAATTTTAGCCGCAATGCTAACAATTGGTAAGATATCAGCCTGCGAAAACACATAAGCATTCCACTTATGCCAAGCAAAAGCATCTGCCCAGTCGGACAAGCGTACAATTTCTGATAAATCGACAAACTCACCATTGTTCTTCAATACTAAAGCATTTGATAAATCCTTTGCAATACTAGTTTTAGGAATTGATATGTATATATCATATAAATCAATATGTTTTTTGCCACCCTTCTCTTTAGGTAAGGCATTTGAAATCTTAATAGAAACATCATAAATTTCATTGCGCAGTTCTGCAATTCCTTTTAATCGATCAGCAATATCCGAAACAGGATATTGCTTTTGGTCTGGCGAATTTATAACCGTAGAACAATTAACAACAAAAGCACGCTTTGGCAAATCACGATGGTTTAAACGCCTTACTATATCTGAAACCTTTTTATTTGTTGAAGCATCAAAATTTTCTTCTGAAATCTTCATTTTAAAATCGCTGTCTGGATTTCCACTAGCTATTCCCAAAATATCTGTATCACAATAATATAAGAAGTCACAAGGATGTTGCAATTTCCCATTATTTACTAGTCCTTCTACTACATCATTCATCAAAGCATCTGTAGCCAAAACTTTTTGGTGCTGATAAATATAACTGGCTAACATTAATTGGCTAAATGCCATTTCTTCAACAGCTGACACCCCACTTATTGGAATAACCAAATGTTTTCCTTTGACAGTTTTTCCCCCATCTTTTTCGTCTCTTGATTTAATCCGAATTTTATATAAAAAACGGTCAATATCATATGTTAAAGCAAGACCAGCTGTATAGCTGTCACGACGCAGATAATCAAGCTTATCTGCATCATATTGCCCATTAATCATTTGCGTTAAATAATATTTCTTTTCATATGTTCCATCCTTACACTCTCTCGCCGGAAGATTTGCACCAACAATCATGTAGCCTATGTCATTTAGAATTTGTTCTACATCAATCTTTGTATCCCATAAATGTACCTTAGTCTTTATAAAATCACGAAATTCTTGGGTATTAATTATTATATATGCAAATATCTCATGCTCCTTTGCTGTCGAAAATATCTCAAAACTTTTCTTAAGTTCAACAAAAACATTTTGTCTGCCATAAATTGATTCAGAAAGATGAGAACAGAAACAATGACCAATATCATGTAATAGCGCAGCCAAACGCAAGGTATAGAAATCCTCGGTGGATATAACTGTGTTAGATAATTTCTGATTAATATGATTTACCATTTTGGTTACAACTGACATTACCCCTAATGTATGTTCAAAACGAGAATGATGTGCCGTAGGATAAGTAAGCATAGTAAGTCCCAATTGACTAATATTTCTTAATCTTTGTAATAATGGAGAATCCAATATTTCTAATTCCCACTGATAGAACAAACATGTCCCCCACACAGGATCATGAATAACTTTTGTCTCATCATATGAACATGGACTGTATTTATTCAGATATGATTTAACAAAATCATTTATCCTTTTATCAAATTCCTCATATAACTTATTTTCAGTGCTGTTTCTGTCTCCTTTATAAGGTCTTTCTATCATTTAACTTTAATCCTCTTTTCTTGCAAGCCTAATATACTCATTGGCAATATTCTCAATTGCTGCTCTGTATGGTTCTGAAATGGAATTAATGGATTCTTCTATTTCATTTTCAGTATACTTTATTATAATTATACCAAAGGAAGGATTCATTTTGCCAAGTAGTCCGCCATTCTGTAAATTAAACAAGGCATCTTCTATATCATCAGAAAAGTAATTTACGCCATTCGTTCTAAAATTAATTTCTTCAAGAACATCTTTGTTGTCCGCATTTTCTTTTTGGCATCGCAAAAAATCAACCAAGTCGCGTTCAATTTCTTGAATTTTATTCTTTCTTAGATATGCAAAAAAACATTTCAAAAACTCATACGCCGTTACCTTAGGTTCATAAAACTGATTTAAGTAACTATTAGTTCTCGCATCTTTTTGAAGTTCCATTTTTCACACTCCTCAATCTTTCTTATTTCTTCTAAACAATAATACTTTCTTAAAATACATTATTAGTTAATAAATATGACTTCGAGAAAATTTTGTAAGACAGCTAAAAATGTCAAGCAGTTGCATATATACTCAACAAATTATCTCTTTTATATTTTATATTACATGCCATTTAATGTCAACTATTTATGTAATACAATTCAGCACAATTCATCGATAGAGCATAAATCTTCTTCTCATTTTTTATATTTATTCCGTTTTTCTTTCTCCTTATGAAAAAATCAAGTGGAGCGTAAAGAATGGCAAGATTGCCTACGTTACACCGACCGGTATCGTGACCGGAAGAAAAGAGGGTAAGACTACCGTTATCGGTAAGACGAAGGACGGCACAAACAAACAGGTGAAGATTAAGGTTACCATTAAAAAGAGTGTTGCAGGACCGACCGCTACGCCGAACTATGAAAATGAAACCAGAAAAAAAGAAATTGTAGAAGACTTTGAAAGCTATGATGTTGGTTACAATTGGGAAAGCGATGACTACAAAGGGACAGCAGGAAAAGCGACTAAAGGAAAAGAATATGTAAATGCTAACTGCGGTAAAATGACGGTCGTTAAAGATCCAGAGAATCCTTCAAATAAAGTGCTGAAGATTGAGTATACAGGCAATACACAGGCATACGATTATGCTCCAATTTTCAACTTTAGATTAAAAAAGACATTGAAGGAGTATTCCGCTGTTCAGTTGCAATCTCGAGTAGTGTCAAATACAGCGGATTGCAAATACAAATCTGTTGTGGCATACTTCGCAAGATATAACAAAATTACGCCGGATTACTATTTTGACACTTCATTGAGTGCAAAAGATGCAGAGACAAAGAAAATTGATAAAGAACTGGTTAAGTTTGGCGTAAATGTACCAATGGCGGCAGGACTCGACTGCAAATACAATATCCGACCGGGACAGAAATATGCAGGATTGACCTACAATAACAAGACATTCCCATTCTTCTATGACGAGTTTGTAAAGAATAAGATTGCGGAAAATCGTACTGTTGGATACAAAGAAAAAGAATCCGACCCTGCGGTTGGCTGGCATCAGAATACATTAGACTTTAAAACCGCGAACATAAATGCCGCTGACTCAGGACTGATAAATCAGAAAAACTTCTCTATGGTTGTAGGAAGTACCTTTAGCGGAAAATATACGGGTGGCGCTTATACGACAGTATACATTGACAATATTGCTTTCATGGAGGGTGGAATCCCATGTACAGGTATTAAAATAACACCACCTGCTACAACTGTAACAAAGGGCTTCTATACAAGTATCAATCTGGATGAGGATATCGCTTATACTCCGGCTGCTACAACCCAGAAAGAACTGTTATGGAGTTCTAGTGATGAAAGTATTGTAAAGATTGATTTGTCAAAAGGAAATCCGAGACTTTGTGGAGAGAAGGCAGGAAATGCAACAATAACAGCAACCTGCAAGGCAAATCCTTCTGTTAAACAAAGTTTTACCATTACTGTAGTAGAGCCTGCGACGGCAGCGAGTGATTATAGTGTGGATTTAAGTAAGCTGGTTGCTAAAAAGGATGACAAAGACACGACAACAAAGATGTTCTCAACGATTACGGCTACTTATGCGGGTGGTGCGTTGACAATACCGTTTGCACAGGCAAACAAAGACCATGTCGTTATTGATTTGGGAGCAGGCGGTAAGGACCTGACGCAGTATCAGTCTATATCCATTTTGGGAACTGCCACTGAGCAGATGACCTTTGAGATTTATCCAGATGGAACGGACTTCACAAAAGATAAGTATTGGCTTTGTCAGGTAGATTTTACAACATATCCGTTCTTTGTGGGTTCGAGAGAAAAGCGCGCCAGAGAGGGTGGCGGCTATGGTCAGATTGCGGAGGAAAACTGCCAGTTCAACTGGATTGATGAAACAGATTCCGGTAATCCAATTCATGGTAACCTGCGTAAAGCCAGATATATCGTGCTCAAGGCAAATGTATTTACATCAGGACGTGACCATTCATACATCATAAAGAGCATTACATTTAAGAAAGATCGGTTCGATAAGGATACCTTGCCGACAGAAGCAGAGCTTGAAAAGGCTGGCTGGGTAAAAGCATAAGTATGGCATAAAAAATTTACTGTTAATAATCTCTGCTCTGTGCTAAGCAGGGGGCAGAGTTATTAAAAATAAAAAGATTTTTATTATAGGAGGTAAGAGTTTTGAAAAAGAATCTCAGAAAGACATTTGCAAAAGCAACTGCGCTCGCGATGGCAGTAGCCATGATGGTATCTTTGGTACCGGCAGACAGTGCAGCAGCAAAAAAAGCAAAGAAACCGAAGCTCGCAAAGAGCGTAAAAGTAACTGTAAAAAAGACCAAAAAAGTCAAAATCAAAAATACAAAGAAGATTAAAAAGACAAGTGTAGTAGTGAAGGGAAAGAAGGCTGGAAAGAGCACTGAAGGGCAAGAAAAAAGCGTTGAAGCTGAAATGTAAGGTAAAGGTTATGAAGAAAGTAACACCGACACCAAAGCCGATTAAGGATACCACATTTAAAAATGGTGACGTTACACTGACAGTATCAGAAAAAGATACCGTTCACATTCCGTTGACAGAATTGAATGAAACAATATTGACATCGGAGTCTAAAATGCCGCCGCTCGATCCTGAAGGAAATACTGGTCCTAAGAAGTATGCCCGTGAAGATGCAATCTTTAACAGAGATGGCTCTGTAACCTTTACATCTAACACAGATTATAATTCAGGTATGTCTTTCTATCTGAATCCGTGTACAGATGAAAAGGACCTTACGGATTTAACCGAATCGAAGCAGGCAGGCTACTTCAATTTCCGTAAAGGTGAAAAGGATATGTCTGCATATGATTATATCCGCATTAAACTGACAAGTGATAACGAGATGAATCTGCGCACATATAACGGAATTGAAAGTTTAGAGATATCCGGCGCATTAACTGATGCAAAAATGAGCGAAACCTATGAGGGAGGCTGGATTGGACCTGCAAAATCTGATGAGTATATGGTATCGGATGATGGTGTTGGAATGAAAGTAAAGGATGAGTATGTTACTCGTACAGTATTTATTCCGTTGGAAAGTATCATAGCTAAAGGTTCAAATCCTGCTACTTTAGCAGCAGTTTTACTTTGCCCACAGCGAGACAAGACAGAAGTAACGATTCACTCTATTGACTTCGTCAAAGTAAAATACGATACACCTGTAACAGGCATCACAGTAACTGCTTCTAAAACAGAACTCGAGAATAAAAAGAGTGTTACTTGTAAGGCAGCTGTAGCACCTGAGACAGCAACAAGAAAGACTCTGAAATGGAGTTCTAGTAATGAAAAGGTGGCAACTGTAGACTTTACTGGTAAAGTAACGGCTGCTGCATCTGGTTCAGGAATTGCTGTAATTACTGCAGAAGCAACAGATGGAAGCGGTAAAAAGGGCACATTTGAAATTACAGTTAAAGAAAAATCTGAGAACCCGCCAGTAGTTCAGGATATCAGTGTTCCGCTTACAGCAGACACAAAGTATGCAGCGGGTTGTCTGGAAACCGCATCTGGTAGTGCATGTACACCGGTATATGGTGCAGATGGTTCTGTAACATACACATCATCGAACCAATACAACGGTGGTGGTATGGCATTCTACTTTAATAAGGACAAAGAAGCTGTAGATTTGTCTCAGTATTCAGGAATTAGAGTTGTTATTAAGGGAACATCCGGTAAGGGAATTAAACTGACTCCATATACAAACCAGACACCGGATAATCATTTAAACAGTAAAAAGATTGCTGATGATTATGGTCTTACATTAGACGGTACAGAACAAACATATACCCTTGATTTTGAAAAAGATGAAGAGGCTGTTAAAAAATGGGGTACCCGTGGCGAGGCATATGCAATTGGTATTGTTTATAACGCATATAATGAATCTCAAGGAGATAACAGTTATGACAAGGGCAATAAACTTTACTGTGATATTACTGTAAAATCTGTAACCTTGATTAAAAAGCAGGCACAGACACCGGTAGAGCAGGATATTACTGTTCCGCTCAAAGCAACGACAAAATATGCAGAGGGTTGTCTGGAAACCGCATCTGGTAGTGCATGCACACCAGTATATGGCGCAGATGGTTCTGTAACATACACGTCTTCAAACGAGTATAACGGCGGTGGTATGGCATTTTATTTCAACGAAGATAAGGAAGCTGTTGATTTATCAGAATATGCAGGAATTAAGGTTGTTATTAAGGGAACATCCGGTAAAGGAATTAAGCTGACTCCGTATACAAACCAGACGCCGGATAATCACTTAAGCAGTAAAAAAGTAGCTGATGATTATGGTCTTACATTAGATGGCACAGAACAGACATATATCCTTGATTTTGCAAAAGATGAAGAGGCTGTTAAAAAGTGGGGTGCGCGTGGCGAAGCATATGCCCTTGGTATTGTTTATAACGCATATAATGAATCCCAAGGCGATAACAGCTATGACAAGGGTAATAAGCTTTACTGCGATATCACAGTTAAGTCTGTAACGTTACTCAAGAAAATACCGACAGCATAAGAGTTCGCATAATTTATTTAATGTAATCCAAAGGGGTGGAACTATTTCACCCCTTTTTCAAACCAATAAGGAGGATGCGATATGGAACTTCGCAAAGTCATTGCAAGTACACTGGCATTGGCGCTGGTAGCAACAAGTGTCGGCGTAACCGCACCGGACAGCGCCGCTAAAGTCAAAAAGCCAAAACTGAAAAAGAAAAAGATTTCAGTTATAAAGGGCAAGACTGCAAAGATTACCGTAAAAGGTAAAAAAATCAAAAAAACTAAGTGGTCAATTAAGAGCAAGAAGGTTGCAGCACTCTCAAAAAAGAAAAAAACAAGTGTTGTAGTAAAGGGAAAAAAGGCAGGGAAAAAAACAACTGTAACGGCTAAGGTAACCGTAAAGGGTAAGAAGAAACCATATACTCTGAAATGTACAGTAACCGTCAAAAAAGCGGGAAATGTAAAGCCATCTGTAAAACCATCAGTAAAGCCGACTGCAACGCCAACCAAAAAACCGACGGATAAACCACCGGTAACACCAACACCAATTGTAACACCGACACCGGAACCGTCTTTGCGCCCATTGAAAAAGGTGGATAAGGTTACGGTGGCGAAACAGGAAGCGGATGTATTTCCTACGACACCTCCAAATCCGACAGTAAATCCGGCTACGGCGGTTGGTTATGATGTTGATTTTGAAGATGTAACCATTGGCACAAAGACACAAGATGCTGTCACAGGAGCAGGAATTAAAGGCGCTGTTCTTCGAGGCTGTGGGGAAGACAATCAAACCAATAAAGACTATTTGGAGGTTGTGGATGCTTCTACTCTGGTTGACGGAAACGGTGACGCAGTGACAGGAAACACATCTCATGTTCTAAAATGCCATAGGGAAAAAAAAGCATGGCAGGGACCGATGTTTGATTTGACAAATACACTGGATGCAGGATGCACCTATAGTTTTACTGCCGACGTATTCAGCCCGGATACTGATTTGCAGGGTTCGTATCAATTACAGACAACGGAAAACACGCCTGAAACGTATGGTAACTTTGGTCCGACGGCAGGCACAACAACCAAACTGGAGAAGGGCAAATGGAATTCTGTGAACTTTACGATTTCTATTCCGGATGATAAATACTACTATGCGTTATATTTTGAATCTTTTAACGGAAGTGGTCACGGTGATATTTATGTTGATAATATTAAATTGACCAAGACTGTTCAGAGCAGCCGAAATCCGTCAATTGCATCCTTGAAAGACACCTATAAAGATGTGTTTGATATTTTCGGTGTTGGCGCAGGAATAGACTCTTTATTTGGCGACAGCGGTATTGACTTTATTACAAGCCAGTATACTGCCTACACACCGGGTAATGAGATGAAGCCGGATGCTATTATGGGAAGCAGCCTAAAAGCATTGACGATTGAACAGGCAAAGGAAAAAGGCTATGTTATCCCGGATAATTATACGAAATATGAGGATAACAAGAATACAAAGGGCGAGATGATTGTGCCGGAATTGAATTTTGACACAGTAGACCAGATTATGAAAACCTGTCATGACAAAGGGTTAAAATTGCGTGGACACACATTAGTCTGGCACGAACAGACACCTTCGTTTTTCTTCCAGAAAAATTACAAGTCAGCCAGCGGAGTTAAAAATAATACAAAGGCAGATGTTATGGATGTCCGTCTTGAATTTTATGTAAAAACTGTGATGAAACATGTATTAACCAGTGAGTATGCGGATTGTCTTTATGCTTATGATGTTGTAAATGAGTATTTACACAGCGCAAATGCCGCTTCAAATGCGAAACCGACCTACTGGGGTTCTATTTATGGTACGCCGACAGACAAGGTTAAGAGCGGCGTGTCATTGCGACCGAAGTATGTGAAAGAGGCGTTCCAGTTTGCTCATGAAATGTTAGTGCAGTATAATAAGACAAATATTAAACTGTTCTACAATGACTACAACTGTTATCAGTATCCAGAAGACATTGTTCATCTGACAGATTTTATCAATGAGGATAAAAAAATCTGCGACGGAATCGGCATGCAGGCACATTTGGATATCAGTGATGATTTCCACAGTGCTTCCAATTTTGCAACTGCACTGGAGGTATTCCGTGTAAATGCTCCAGACCTCGATATTCAAATCACAGAGCTGGATGCTACAATGAAAAGCACTGCTAGCAAAACATTAACAGATGAAGATCAGGCTGCCTACTATGATCAGATTATGAATGCTATCCTTACCAATAAGAAAAAAGGTGGAAAGATTACCGGACTTATTATATGGAGCTTGTACGATGGCGTTTCGTGGAGAGCTCAGCAGACACCATGTATTTTCAGTGGATTGTATTCACCAAAATCTTCATACTATGCGGTAAAAGATGCAAAAAAACTGTATTGGGATACTCCGGCCGGTAACTAAGAAAGGCTGGTAAACAGATACAACTGAAAAAAAGATAAAAGTAAGATTGCCCATGCGAAGTTCGCGTGGGCAGTCCCTTGCTTTAATAGTAATCTTAAGAATTTTGAATATAATAAAATATACATAGTGTAGCAGTTGAAAAGCTGAACTTATTGACAAATCAATTTTTCAAATTTGAAAAACTGTTGCTTTTTTTTTTAATTCTGTTATACTATGAGTAGTAATAAATGTTTACCGCTGACCAATATGCGGTATATAAGTGGTTGGGTTGTAAGTTTACCGCTGACCAATATGCGGTATATAAATGGTTGGGTTGTAAGTCTGTCCTTCGCCGTAAGGCGAAGGATTTTTTTGTAAAGAGGGTGGAACAAATGAAGAAAACGGGATTTTATATTATCAAGGACAAGTTTTTTGAGGATATGTCTGATCCGTACCTCAAAGGGAATAAAAAAGGAAACAGACCACATTATTATTGTTTCGAAGATACACGCACTGGAATATACTGGATGATACCGTTGTCTAGCCGCATTGATAAATACAAAAAGATTATAGAAAAGAAGGAGAAAGCTGGCAAAGCTTGTGACATTTTACATATTGCAAAGTTGGATGACAGTCGGGAAAGTGTATTTTTAATACAAGATATGTTTCCTGTAACAGAGGAGTATGTAGAACGGGAATATACCATAGCTGGAAATCATCTGCTACTTACAAGTGAACACACTGCCAGAGTGATTGAGCAGAAGGCAAGAAAAGTTTTGGGTATGTTGAAAAGAGGAGTGAAATTTACTCCAACACAGCCGGATGTGATGACGATATTAAAAAAAATGGATTGCCACAATAAAGAATAGGCAAGGGATTGCCCACGCGAAGTTTGCGTGGGCAATCCCTTTACATATCTATAAAAGCTAAATATTCATCATAGTCATCACAGTTATCACTTAATAAATGGCTCTGGGAAGTACGTCTCAATTGCATCAAACAACGCATAGAAGGATGCCTTTGGCATATCCAGTCCCTTGAATACACAAGGTTTCTGCTTATCTCTCCACGATACTCCATCATACAGAGACCACAGTGTCACG
>DEUM01000036.1 GCA_002362575.1 Lachnoclostridium sp. UBA3262
AGAAAAAGAAGAGGTATGCAGAGTATATAGATATGTGTCTGAATACTAATACTCATACCGGAATTGTGGTGTCTGCTTCCAATACAAAACTGACAAACTCTCTTCGCAGTGGTTTTGCCAATCTGGATTTTGGAAACGAAGATGAACTCCAGACGTTCTTTAAGCAGTATCAGGATTGGATGGAACCAGCGTATCTGGAAATCCATGGTGGTTCCGGTAAATTGGCAAAGGAGCATCTTGCAGAAGACTTGGTTTTTTATAAAAATCATTACAAAAGTTTGATGGGTAGTGTGCTGGCAGCAAGCGTATCTCATGTTGATTTGCAAATATAAAGATAAATAGGCGGAACATAACATAATCGCCCCAGAGTGTCCTTTATTGGATATGAGGGGCGGTTTTTATGCATTTTGAATAATTTAGGCTTGAATAATTTAGCGAATAAGAGGATTAAATCCTACTTGAAAGTGCATATGTGATATGTTAAAATTTTTATACGGAAATGCCCTTCGACAGGGTGGTAACCTCCCAAGCTGGCACTGTAAATTTAGTTACTTATACCAGATGGGAGGTGGCGCTAATGACAGATTATGAAACTATTATGGTTTTTCTGGGAATACTGGCTTTGCTGGTATCTTCTGGGACTCTGCTGATAGCGTTGCTTGTCTACATAGATAAGAAGAACAAGCGAAAATAAAAAATGCCTAACCTGTCGGCCAACAGGCTAGGCGGTGTCCATTAGGGCATCAATCCAATGCTTGGGAGCATCCACTTTTGGAGTTGGACACTATCCGTTTGAGAGGCATCTGTTACAGCAGATGCCTTTCTTTACGTTAAATATAACATAGTTTTGATGTGAGTTCAAGGGTGGATTTGGGGAATAAAATGTAATATCAAATGGTTTCTGTATGAACTTCATAAGTCTCGGTATAGTAATAGGACAACTTATATGCTATAATCTTGTTATTAGAAAAACAGTGATTTGTGTCAGGCAATGAAAGAAATGAGGGAAAGTATGAATAGAAAAAGTGTGGGAACGGTAATACAGCTTTCAGATGAGCAGAAGAAAGCGATTATGGAAGAAATTGCGGCATTTTATCTGGATGAGCGGGATGAGGAAATCGGAATGATTGAGCAGAGCCAGCTATTGGATTTGTTTCTGGAACAGCTGGCGCCGATTGTATACAATAAGGCGCTGGATGATGCGATTGGCTGGTATAAGAGGCAGCAGGAGAATATTGAGTCGGATTATTATTTATTGTATAAGGATTGACAGGAGGGAAAAATGTCTGGACGGAGAATGACAACAAAGGATGCGATTATGCTGTCGGGGGTGCTGGGACTGGCAGTGCTTGGCTTGCTTTTGCTAGTGCTGAAGCCATTTTCAGGCTTTGAAAGGGAACTGCCGGAAAATGTAGGAAAGACGGCGAGTATGCCCGCAGTCAATGCCACGGAAAAACCCGGGGGAACAGCGGACGACGAAACTTCGGCAAGCGGGGCGGCAATCCTTCTCAATACAGAGGGAAAGACGCTGGAAAAGAGAGTCCATACGCCGGCTGGTTATAAGAGGAAAGAAGCAGATTCCAAAAGCCTGACTACTTTCTTGCGAGAGTACCCATTGAAAAAGGCGGGGAGCAAGGTGCGTCTCTATAATGGAAAAAAGAAGGAGAATCAGGACGCTCACGCAGCGGTATTTAAACTGCCTTTAGAGAAGGAAAATTTACAACAGTGCGCCGATTCTGTGATGAGGGTATACGCCGAATATTATTGGAAGACGGAGCAGAAGGAAAAGATTTCTTTCCGGTTTGTCGATGGATTTCAGGCAGATTATGTGAGGTGGAGAGAAGGCTACCGGATTCAGACTGGTGCTACACGGTCTTCGTGGGTGTCAAGCGGTGCGTATGATGATTCATATAAGAATTTTCAGAAATATATGCGTATGGTCTTTGCCTATGCGAGTACGATTTCGATGAAAGCGGAATCTAAGAAGATAAAATTATCAAAGATTCAAGTGGGAGATATTTTCTTAAAGGATGGAAGTCCGGGACATGTTGTCATGGTAGTGGATATTTGTGAAAATGAGGATGGCAAGAAGGCATTTTTACTCGGTCAGGGGTATATGCCGGCGCAGGAATTTCACCTGTTAAAAAATCCTGCTCATGAGGAGGATCCGTGGTATTACGAAACCGAAATATCATATCCTCTCGAAACGCCGGAGTACACTTTTGAGAAGGGGTGCTTGAGACGGCTGAATTATTGAAATTTAATATGTTATGTATAAATATTAAAATATTTGTAATGGGATTGTAATTATTTTATGGTACATTTTGGTAAGGACGTATGTGCTACGATGTAAACCAAAGAAAATATTGAAAAATATTGAAATAAATGAAAGGTGTGAGAGGATGAAAAGAAAATCCGTATTGGTATCGGTAATGCTGATAATTACAATTCTATGCACCTCCTGCGGTACAAAGCTGCCGGAGGCGGGCGACTATACGGAGGAGGACAGCGCTTCGGGCAGTGCTGTGGATAGCGCTCAAAATGAAATGGAAACGAAGAAGAAAGAGAGTATCTACGACAGACTGCCATATTGCAATGATGAACATTATTATCAGTTTGATGACAACGGAGACCTGCTTCAGTGCAAGCTGGGACGTTTACCGGAGGATGCGTCGCGGAGAACCTACCATGTAAAAAACGGGAAGGATGTCGCGGTATGGCGCGTCAATGATAAAGAGATATTTTATGTGGCAAAGGCAAAGGAACTATGGCGTATTCCGATAGGGAAGGATAAGGACGGTGCCTGTCCGCAGGTGGATAAGGCAGAGAAGGTGTTGACTGATAAGAACGATATCATAGATGTGTATGCAGACGACAACTACATTGTTTACGCATCCCTTCTCGATACTACAGGCGGCGTATATTGTGAATATGACCGAAAAACTGGGAAAAAGCTCACTGTAGACGGAACCGGAAAGGAAAATTTTACGACGTTTGCAGCCAGCAATTATTTGGATGTAGTAGGAGGGGAGTATGTCCTGCTGGGCAGTGAGTACAAAAAGGTAGATAAGACCGATTCTGTGTCTGAAAGTATTCAGAGGGGCGTTTATGTTCACAAGCTTGGCTCAGGGAATGTTACGAAAATAGACGATTACTGTGTTTCTGACCACGAGCAGGTGCCATATGAAAGTGCAAGGGCAGCAGGAGAGAAATTTTATTATTATGCTGGGGGAAAATGGAAGGAAAAAGAGAAGGTAATTGAGGAGGCAAAACAGGATATCTGGATGTATGATGCCCGAACAGGAAAACGGGAAATCTTTGTTTCTGTGAAAGAGCTGATTCAGTGTGCAATGAAAAACAAAGCTGAAGATACTAGTATTGGTAAATTTTTCCGAGTAAGAGATATATTTATCGACAAAGGGAAAATGTATATATTGGCATACGATTATGGTGACTATATTTTATACAGCAGGGAACTTACTGGAAATCCAGAACTGAAATATGAAGAAAAAGCCAGCGAGTTTGTAAGGAATATTCAAATACAAAATATAAGAGAGATAGAGAGGGATATTATAGAGGGAAAGCTTTTGGTAGGTTATTATGATGAGCATGATGAGTCTCATCCTAAACATATAGAGAAGTGTTATGACTTTACCAGTGGAGTATACAAGGATGTGAAAGAGAGTGATTACGAAGGGGTGTACTGGTGTTATGGGTTAAAATCATGGCGTGAGTATGATTACTTTTCGAGCTTCGTGGTATAAAAAAGTTTTTATGGGAGGTCACAATGAAGAAGAATTATGGAAAAGCGATTCTATCAGTAACAATGGTAATAGCACTGGCGGTTCTCAGCACCTCCTGCGGCACAAAGCTGCCGGAGGCGGGCGACTATACGGAAGCGGACAGCGCTTCGGGCAGTGCTGTGGATAGTGTCCAAAATGAGATGGGAGCGGAGAAGAAGGAGAGTATCTGCGACAGACTGCCATTTTGTAACGATGAACATTATTATACGTTTGATGATGACGACGGTACTCTGTTTCAGTATGGGTTGAGGTATCCATTGTCTGAAAGTCCACCGGGAACCTATTATGTAAAAAATGGGAAGGGCGTCACGATATGGTATGTCAACAATAAAGAGATATTTTATGTGGCAAAGAAAAAAGAGCTATGGCGTATTCCGATAAAGAAGGATAAGTATGGTATTTGCCCGCAGGTGAATAAGGCAGAGAAAGTATTGTCAGAAAAAAATGAAATTGTAGAAGTGTATGCAGATGATAATTATATCCTGTATCTATCAAAAGAACCGGCTACGGTTGAGGACAAATATAATGAATACGACCGCAAAGCAGGGCAAAAGGTTTCAATCGGAACAGAGTTTGCAACAATATTTTCAGGTCATTTATTGTCTCAGGTAATAGAAAGGGGATATATACTGTTGGTGTGCGATTGTGTGAGATTGGATAAGAAATATCCAATGTTTTATAACGGAATATATATTCACAAGATTGGTTCAGGAAAGGTTACAAAAATAGATGACGGTTATTTTTCCACTTCTTTTACAGATGACGATAAGGTGGTTTGTCCGCTCGTAGGTGCAAAGGCGGCAGACGGGAAATTTTATTACTTTGGCAGATATAGTGGAACGGAAAAGGCAGAGGTGTATCCACTGGAGGAACAGGACATCTGGGTATATGATATCCAGACAGGTAAGAGGGAAAAGTTTGTTTCAGAGGAGCAGTTTACCCAGAGCGCAATTAAGAATAAAGTCGGGGGTACTGGTAACTTTTTTACCCTGAACAGTATTCATATTGATAGAGGAAAAATGTATATTTATACCTATTTTTATGGTGGTTTTGCCCTATTCAGCAAGGAGCTTACGGAAGGCTCAGAACTAAAGTATGAAAAGGGTTCCAGTCAGTTTCTGACTAGCGGAGAGAAAAAAACGGAAGATGTGTATGCAATGAATATTGTAGAGGGAAAGCTTCTTTTCGGTTATGGTAAAGACAATTTCAAGGTAAAGTGTTATGATTTAGCCAAGGGAACGGAAAAGGATGTAAAAATTGACGATGCAGAAGTGCTTTACCTTTGTGCCCTTGGTGTCGGTTCACTAAATATGAACGGTAAAAAAGCTTTAGGAGGTGCGAAATGATAAAAAAATACGGAAAAGCGATTCTATCAGTAACAATGGTAATAGCACTGGCGGTTCTCAGCACCTCCTGCGGCACAAAGCTGCCGGAGGCAGGCGACTATACGGAAGTAGACAGCGCTTCGGGCAGTGCGGCAGATGCGGACAAGACAGACGCAGGTTCGGTACGAAAAAATAGTATGAGCAGATATGCGTGCTGTAATGACACAAACCTGTATACATGCAAGGATGGAAAAATTCAGCAGTGCAGGCTGGATGGCACGGTAATCCGGGAGTATGAGGACAATCATACGAGAAAGACATGGAGAGGGTTCAGTATTGAATATGTAACGAATGAGGAGATTTTTTGCTTCGAGTATACCTCAGCAGGAGATGGGAACTGTACATGGTGTATTCCGATTGACAAGAGAGCAGATGGCGACTGCCTGCGATTGGATAAAGCAAAGGAGATATTACCGACGGGATGTATGTCCATAATATATGCGGATGAAAATTGTATTGCCTATCTGAACTATTTATGGCGATATACGGAATATGACAGAAAAAAGGATAAGGTTTTAGAATTTGAACAATATACAGGAATTAGGCAATATATAAAAAGTTATGAGCATGTTTGGGGGAAAGCTGTGGGGGACACTGTATTATTGGCAAAGAAAGGAAGCGGAAAGTGGGAAGACGGAACGCAGGGGATTTATGCCCATAAGGTAGGAACAAAAGCGGAGGCAGACACGCTGATTGATGATTTGTATGTTCCGGGTGACAGTTTTATGTGTATGTCAAATACCGAAAAACAGGCTTTTTATTCCGGAGGCTGGAGAAAAAATGCAAAGGGAGTCTACGATGCGCAAACAGCGGATGAGGATAGCGATATCTGGATGTATGACACAGAAAAGAAGGAGAAGCAGAGATTTATTACAGGGAAAGAGATTCGCAAATACTGCAGTAAAAAGGATAATGTGATAGAGGGATTATTTATTGAAGGAGACAAGCTGTACATTTGGCTTAGTGAGTCCGATTCGGATTTCATGGAGGATGATAGTCATCTTGTGCTGAGCAGGGATTTGAGTGGAAAGACGGAGGTAAAGTGCGAGAAGAAGCTGAGCAAGTTTTTGAATACGCTGAATTATTATAAGGAACATGGAGTAGTATACGAACTGGATGAGCAGTCAGTAGATTTTGTTGCAGGAAAGGTTATTGCCCTTTGTTTTGATGAGGCTGATGATGACCGCAGTGGACGTTGTTATAAATGCTACGATTTGTCGGATGGGACGAGTAAGGAGGTAAAGGAGGGTGACGCAGAAGCTGTGTACTGGTGTTATCTGAATGGATTTTTTATGTGACCGGATGGTGAGTAGTGAAAGGATGGGTGGAAAAGATGAAAAAAAGTATGGTATGGCTATCGGTAATTATGATTATGGCGGTGCTTTGCACCTCCTGCGGTACAAAGCTGCCGGAGGCGGGCGACTATACGGAAGCGGGCAGCGTTTCAGGGAGTGCGGTCTCAGGAAGTGCCGTTTCGGACAGTGTTTCGGGCAGTGCGGTTTCGGATCGTGTCCGGGAGAAGACGGACACGGTAAAAAAGCAAAATATCAATGATAAATACCCATACTGTAATGATAAGAACCTGTATAGAGAGGGACGTAAGAATAAAATTGTGCAGTGCAGGCTGGATGGAACAGTAGTCAGGGAGTATCGAGTAAAGGCAGAGGATGAGTGGTATATCGCATATGTCAATAATGAGGAGCTTTTTTATGTGAGTTATGGAGATGAAAAGGCAAGGAAAGAGAGTGCTGAGTTATGGTGGATTCCGATTGACAAAAGAAAGGATGGTGACCATCTGCAGACAGACAAAGCCGAGAAGATATTGTCAAACGAGAGTGGATTTAGCAGACTATATGCGAACGAAGATTATATTATATATTCCGGGGAGCTTGACACATATAAGGAATATGATAGGAAAAAGAAGAAATTTCTTACTGTTGACCGGGAAGGCGAGGATAATAGCTATAAGAGCCTAAGCCGTACGTCAGATATTGGTGGTTCTTTTGGTAGAATGGCAGGAGATACCGTATTTCTTAAAAAGCTGGAAAATGGGAATTGGGCAGTGGGACCGCGGGGGCTCTACGCCCATAAGCTGGGAACGGGAACGGTTACCAGAATCAAAAGCTGGTATGAGGGAAATTCGTATCAGAAACAATCTAGGTATTATATGAGAATAGCAACGGTGGAAGGGAATAAGTTTTATTACGACCTGCCGGAAACAAATGAGGAAAATGTAGACGAAGATTTTGTGGAATTAAATATCTGGGTATATGACATAGAGACAAAAGAGAACAAAAAGTTTATTTCCAGTGAACAGCTTGCACAACAGTGTGACGGGAAGAAACCGGCAATATATCTCAGCTCACATATTGTTGGGAATAAGATGTATATTCTTTTTATGGCAATCATGGAAAATTCAGATAGGGGAGATAGTGTCACTTGGACTGTATTTAGCAAAGACTTGGATGGAAACGCCGAGGTGCAGCATGAGAAGAAACTGAGCGAGTTTTTGGATCATATGAACTACAAGGATGATGAGGGAGAGAATATTTTGGGAGTTAATAGTAATTCTTATGATTTTATCGAAGGGAAAATGATTTTTGAATATGGCCCGAGCGAGAAGAAAGGGTGTTATGATTTATCAGATGGAACTTTCAAGGATGTGAAAAAGGGTGATGCGGAGGCAGCATATTGGGATTACCGGGATGTTTTGAAATATTAACAACTGCCCATATGCTGGTAGTAGAGAAAGGAAAAGCAAATGAGAAAGCTTTGGTATGGAAGATTCAAATGGATAAAAAGGATTCTCCTAATCGGTATAGCGCTTGGCGTGTTGGGAATTTGCGCTGTGTTCGGAATAAACCGGTATATGGAATCCTCGGTAAGTGATTTTATTTTTCAGAGAGAGGAAAACGTGGAAATTCCCAAGGTAGACTGTATCATGGTGCTTGGCGCCGGACTGCAGGAGGATGGCAAACCAAGTCTCGTGCTGAGAGACCGGCTGGAGCGGGGCGTAGAGCTGTATAAACAGGGAGTATCAGACCGCCTTCTGATGACGGGCGACCACGGCCGGAGCGGGTATGATGAGGTGGCGGCAATGAAACAGTATGCGGTGGACGCAGGCGTGCCGGCGGAACATATCTTTATGGACCATGCGGGATTTTCCACATATGAGTCGATGTACCGGGCAAGGGATGTGTTTGAGGTTCAGAGCCTTGCCATAGTGACACAGCCGTACCATGTTTACCGTGCGGTTTATGCTGCAAAGAAGCTTGGAATGACGGCGTATGGTACGCCGTCCAAGGAAACGATATACCGTGGAAGTTGGATGCTGGAGTGGCGGGAGAAGCTGGCGAGGACGAAGGACTTTTTTTGGCTGATTGTGAAGCCGGAGCCGACCTATCTCGGAGATAAGATTTCGATTCATGGATTGGGGACGGCGACAGAGGAGAAATAGCTGTGTATATTGACATCAGGTAACACATATACTAAAAGAAAAACATTAGGAGGATTTTTATGTACGACTATTTTCCATTTGTAAATTATCCACTGCCATATTCTTTTGAGGAGATGGAGCCATATATTGATATTCAGACAATGTATCTGCACCACGACAAACATCTTCAGACATATATTGATAACCTGAACCGGACGCTCAGTGAATTTCCGGCGTTACAGAAAATTTCCCTCGAAAATATGCTGACCGATATAGAGCGTATGCCGGAGGGGGCAAAACAGTCGATACGAAATAACGGAGGCGGTGTGTATAACCACTGCTTTTATTTTGCGGGGCTTATCAATATGGGAATGAAACCCTATGGCAAGCTGGAAGAACAGATAATAAAGCAGTACGGCTCACTGGCGGTATTTTTTGAGCAATGGGAGAAGGCGGCGCTTTCCGTCTTTGGCTCCGGATATGCGTGGCTTGTGCTGGATGGGGAAGGAAACCTAAAAATGATAACAACGGCAAATCAGAATACGCCGCTGGAGCTGCATTTAAAGCCGCTAATCGTAATTGATGTATGGGAGCATGCTTATTACCTAAAGCATAAGAATCTTCGGGCAAACTATATTAAGGACTGGCTGGAGGTAGTCAACTGGGAGCGGGCAGAGCGGTTGTTTACGGAGGAGTAGCCTGCGGTACCAAGTCGAGCCCTTTTCGATACAGGGTAATTACAAATGATTAAGCAAGTGTTCTGCACCGGAGTTATTTCTGTATAAGGATGTCTGATTCCTCTGCTTCTGCCTGTCTTCGTTCCTGTTCCTCCTGCTGGTATTCCTCACGTTCCCGTTTACTTCCGAGCAGCCGGGCATAAATACAGCCGGGCACGAAATGGAATATTAGGCAGATAAAGAGGATAAAGGCAAAGGTAAAGCCGGAGGTTGTGAACAATGCGATAACCTCTATTACATTGAAAATCGCACTGGTAACCCCGGTCAGGGTGTGGACCTTTTTCCAGATATCCGGATAGTCCAATGTATAGCTTACCCGGATGCCGCATACACCATTTGGACGATTTCGTACGGCAAAATATAGTGGTGTAAGCAGGAGAGAAAGGATAAAAGTAATGATTACTAAAACTGTCATAAGCGCCTCCTATCGGATATAAAAGCCGGCAAGCCGTTTGTCCTTATCCAGAGTGATTGTAAAGATAACTTGTCGGTTTTCGTATCTGGTTATGAGCTGAACGATAGTATACGGGATATCCAGCTCCTTTGTATGGGTAACACTGGTGTTTTCTGTACTCTGATAGCTGCCGGCATTTTTCAAGTAATTTTCGCGGATTTCACGAAAGGTTTTCGGCGTCATCTTCAGCCTCATATTGTCGTTACAGAGTTCTAAGATACCGGCGTCATTTTTTTTGTTATAATTTTCCAGAACTGAACTTGCGATAGCGATAGCGTCTTCGTCTGTGACTGGCCATTCTGGATTTGTCTCCGAAGGAGAAGCGGTCGGGTGGGAGTCTGTCTGGCGGTTCTGGTAAACAATGCCTACAGATATTAAAGTAAGGCATAACAGGAGAACGATTCCTGCTGCTATTCCAATTGTTTTTCGGCTGACTGGAGAGGGAACGGCAGGTGATACATCTCCCGTAAGATTTTCATTTAATTCCGCCGCCATTTCCTCCGGAGTACCAAGCCGGGCTCTGATATCTTCCCATTCTTCTCCTTGCTCCAGAGCGCTCTCTATATCTGAATACAACTGGTCTGTAATTTCTTTTTTTCTGGCATTTTCGCATTGTAGATGTCGGGATACCTGTAAAATATAGTTCTCTTTATTCAATTCAATCAACTCCTGTCTTTCATTATGTTAAAAACATTGGATGAAAATTCATCCCAGAGAAGGCGCTGGTTATGAAGCTCCGTTCTTCCCTTCTCGGTTATTTCATAATATTTTTTGGGGGAGTGCCCTTTCTCCGGCGTCGTCCATGTACTAGTGGCGAGCCCATTATCCTCCAGACGATATAAAATCGGATAGAGAGTTCCCTCTTTTAAAGAAAAAAATTCTCCACTCTCCTTTTTCAATGTCTGGATTAGCTGGTAACCGTACATTTTTTCACGGTTCAGCATATTTAAGACCAGCATTTCCAACACTCCCTTTTTTAGTTGCCTTTCATACTGTGGATTCATGTAGCGGGCTCACCTCCTCTATATATTTAGTAATACTAAATATATTGTATTGCCTAAGAAAAATATTGTCAATATAAATTACATAGAAAAATTATAAAAATGAAAACAAATTTTCACTTTTCTTTGCTATAATAGACAAGTAAAAATGTACAAGTGGAGGAGAGTATGGAATACCAGACATTACAGCATGAATTTCCGCCAGTGTGGGATGGGGAGTCGGAGATTTTGATACTCGGAAGTTTCCCGTCCGTTAAGTCGAGGGAGCAGGGATTTTTTTACGGACATCCGAGGAACCGTTTTTGGAAAGTGATAGCGGCGGTGACAGGGCAGGACGAACCAGTGACGGTGGAAGAAAAAAAGAAGCTGCTTCTGGCACAGAATATTGCGATATGGGATGTTATTGCTTCTTGTCAGATAAAAGGCTCCAGCGACAGCAGTATCCGGGAAGTGGTGGCAAATGATATTACAGAAATGTTGGAAAAATCAAAAATAAAACGGATATTTGCGAATGGAAAGACGGCGGAACGGTTATATAATAAATACATCTATCCACAGAGCAAAGTCCCGATTATGGTATTGCCTTCTACCAGTCCGGCGAATGCGGCATGGTCGCTTGAGCGCCTGACAGAGGAGTACCGGAAAAAGATAACCGTCTCAAATGGTAAGGAGGCGTAGGGGATGGAGGAAAGAGAGATTGTCCTGAATGGAATTACCATTTATTTGACACGGAAGAAGATTAAAAATCTATATATAAGAATTAAGCCGCCCAAAGCAAGGGTTATGGTTTCCGTTCCGGTGCATACTTCGGATTCTGTCATTGCAGAATTTTTAGAGGAACACTGGAGCTGGATTATAGAGAAGCGGCAGGAAATTCTGGATAGCGAGGAAACAAAGAAAGAAGCAGCAGAATACCTTACTGGGGAACGTCATGCCCTGTGGGGGCAGTGGTATGATTTACAGGTAGAACGTTCTCTGAAAAGACCACTGACGGAGCTTCGTGGGAACCGGATTTATATGAGAGTGGGAGCCCATTCTACAGCAGAAGAACGCAGGAAACAACTGGATAGATGGTATCGTGAACAGCTTTGTGAGGTGCTGCCCGGGCTTATCCACCAGTGTGAGGAAAGGGTGGGAAGGAGCGCCAATGAGTGGAGGTTCCGTCGGATGAAAACGAGATGGGGAACCTGCAGTATTCAGCGAAAGAGAATCTGGCTGAATATCCAGTTGGCAGAGATGCCGCCGGAATGTCTGGAGTATGTAGTAACCCACGAGCTGACTCACCTGCACGAGGCAAGCCATAATAAGCGTTTTTGGAGTCTGATGGATTCGTTTTATCCAGATTGGCGCAGAGCAAAGCAGTTATTGAAAGAAAGGAACAGATAGAGAATGAAAAAGACAGAATTTTATATGCCATCGACAGATGGAGAGGATATGCTGCACGTGATTGAGTGGAAGCCGGAAGGGAAAGTGAGAGGGATTCTTCAGATTTCACATGGAATGATAGAGCATATTGGCAGGTATGACCGTTTTGCCAGATTTATGGTAAAGCAGGGATTTCTCGTAATCGGTAACGACCATCTGGGACATGGAGAGACGGCGGCAGATGAAAATTATGGTTACTTTTCGCCGGAGGACGGCAGCCGTTACGTGGTAAGGGATTTGCACCGGGTAAGTATTTACATCCACAAGCAATACCCGGAAGCGCCGCTTATTCTTCTGGGACACAGTATGGGTTCTTTTATGGCGAGAAGGTATGCAATGACTTATGGCAAAGAGCTGGATGGGCTGATTGTGATGGGTACCGGAAGGAAACCGGAATGGCTTTTGAAGCTGGGGCTCTTTCTGGTGCGTGTGATTTCGGCTATAAAAGGAGAGCGGGCGGAGAGCCGTCTGCTGGAACGGATTTGTTTTGACGCATATAACCGCCATTTTAAGCCAATCCGCACGGAGTCTGACTGGCTGACAAGGGACGAAAAGATAGTAGATGAGTATCTTAAGGACCGGTATTGTACATTCAAGTTTACTCTGAATGGCTACCGGACGCTGTTTGAAGCGCTCTCTTTTATTCAAAAAAAGAAAAATATCCGCAGGCTGCCACACCAGCTTCCAATGCTTTTTGTGTCTGGGGCAGAGGATCCGGTGGGAGATTATGGAAGCGGTGTAAAAGGGGTAGCAGAGTCCTATCATCAGGCGGGGGTGGAGCATGTGGCATGCAAGCTCTATCCGGGTGCGAGGCATGAGATTCTGAATGAACTGGAATATGAAAAGACGCAGGGGGATATTCTGGAGTGGGTAGAGGAGAATATTATTTAAAAATGAAAGCTTGCATATTTCCATCATGTGTAATATAATAAATATGTATAATTATAAGGAAGGCGGATGTGACTTTCCGATTGTTAGATGCCCTCTAGTATTAAAGGAGGGTGATGCCCTATGGATACATTAGAAGTTCTTACTCTATTGTTAATCATATTTACGGCTCTGTCATACATAGACAATCATAATAACAAAAAGAAATAGCATCCTGAACCCTAGCAAAGTTTAGATGCTATTCCTTTTAAGTATTTAAATTCTACTGAGGGCGAATCGGAGTTACATCCGATTGCCTTTCTGAATAAATTATACACCAGGGTGGCTGAGAAATCAACCACCCTTTTTCATTT
>DEUM01000072.1 GCA_002362575.1 Lachnoclostridium sp. UBA3262
ACATACTTCTTTGATGATGGCTTATAGCGATAAATGATATATCCGTCTGCGTCCGAGACTGTCCTCCACTTTATCCGGATGGATGTATTCGATTTACGGATGGACTGGATGTTATCCGGCGGCTGAACTGCTACTGCACTGCCCACAGCCTTAACACGATTTTGAGACAATACAATAGTTATTAACATAACGCCTACAAATATTAACTTTCTCACTAAACTTTTCCTCCTGTCACTTCTTTAAAAGGATATTTATATACCAGCCCGTCTCACAGCTTCCCAATGAGATGCTGCCTGAAAACCCCAGCCATCGCAATTATTGTCAAAATAGAAAATAACATATCCCGGTGCAATTTTTTTATTATCTTCTTTTCGCAATATATACTTAACAGAGCCGGCTGTTACTTTTATATCAATGAAATACGGGAAATCAATTAACAAAGTTTCGATATCCTTTCTCAGGTTACCGATATCTACATTTGCCGGAGTCGTTACAACCTCTGCCTCATCATTAAGCGTAAACTCAATAATCTTTCCCCTTGGCAGACGATTTATAGAATAATACTCCGCTATGTTCTGCATCGGTGTCCGATATTCTGTAACCAGCAGATATATATCATCTTGATTAAGATATGGTCCATAGTACTCTTTTACCCTTGCATAATTCTTTACAGTCACTTTTACTTTAGCTCGTAACCCATTATGGGCTTTTGCATAAACATAGCAGCTACCCGGTTTTATTCCCGCCGTGATAACGCCTTTTTGGTTGACTGTTGCTACTGAAACATTACTGCTGTACCATCTCACTTTTTTAGAAAAGGGAACCTTTCTTTTATTCTTGCCATATTTCGCCGCCGGCACATAGCTGCCGATTTCTTTACTGGAGCGCAAGCCGAGATATACGTTTTTCGGACTTACCTTCGGCGCTCTGGCATTGATTCTTTTCTTCCCTCTCTTATATGTCTTTGCGCTCACCCAGTCGGAAAGACTGCTTACCACTTGCTTTCCGTTTTCATTTTTGTAGGAAGCTATTTTATATTTGTACACAGTATTCGTTTTTAAACGCTTATCTGTCCACTTCATCCACTGGTCTGCTTTCGTTCCTTTTACAGTATGTATCTTTACATATCTTTTTTTAGAACGCTTGTAGCGGTATATACCATAGCCGTCTGCTTCCGGCAGTCCCTTCCACTCAAGCCGGATTGCAGTGTTTGATTTCCGGATGGAACGGATATTATCCGGAGCAGCTATTACTACCGCATTGTCTGAAACAGCATATGCCGCCTTGTCAGCTAGCAGGCATGCTGCTGTCAACAATAACATAATGATAAATGACTTTATATATTTGTTCGTATCCTTCATTCTAATTCCCCTTTCTATCTTTCCTTTTCATAATCCGTATGGTTCTTAATTACCTTCGAAATCTCATATTTCCACTTTCTTTTTTTCTTGTCATATTTTCCATAAGATTTGAAATGCTGGAGTTCTGCTTTTGGAAGCCCCGTTTTTTTATTTACTGCTTCCAGAAGCATCTCAATTTCATTTGCATTCATCTGGTACACTTTTTCTCTGCATTTCATTATATTGTCATATTCACCAATATCATACTCAACCCCCGTCTCACTATTATCTGCACACTTGTCATATTCCTCATTTGCGTAGGCATCGTCAAGCCCTAAAACATGTCCCAGTTCATGAGAGGCTGTCAGTCCATAATTCTCTGCCTTTTCATCCGGTTGTTGGATATCAACTACCTTATTCGCCCTGACCTGCTCATGAGTAGGCATAAAAATGATACCAATTCTATTATCATATTCAATATACTTTTCTGAATTTCAATTCAGATGTGAGTGATACCAGCGTTTTTCCCCATCGACACAATTCGGGCACTCTCCACCGATTTGCACTTCAATAAAATTCTGTTTCGCCTTATATTTTTCCCCATTCCATTTTGAATGGATAATCATTCTTGTGCTAAAATTAACTCCTTCCTTAAAATCGCCCTTTCCTCCTATTACATTAACAGTATATGCTCTCTCAATTCCCTTTTTAAACCATGAAATATAATTTGCTGTGGACACTTCACTCTGCACAGAAGCAACGCCTTTTTTATATATTTTTTCTTCATCCACATCTTTCTTTCCTGTGTCATGGTATGTTACGAACTCCAGATAAACATGGATTTCTAGTGTATTCCCATTCATTCTATATTTTACAGGTGAATATATCCCGTTTTTATTGTAGGAGTGTATGCTTTTCTTTTTCCCTACATAGACTATATCGTATTTTTTTGTAATATACTTTGCGGCATTTTTGAGCTTACATGCAGTGGCATAATCAATATTACTGCTGCCTTTCTTTCCTTCTTTATTTACAGGCTTTACTTTATAATAATAGGTTTTATTCACTTTTACAGACTTATCTGTATATGAATTTTTATTTTTCTTTACCCCTTTCAACAGTTTATATTTTCCATTTTTTTTACCTGCACGATATACTTCATATTTTCTGACGCCTCCTATTTTCTCCCAATGAATCGTAAGGGACTTATCTTTTAGCGCATTGGCACTAATCGTGATTTTTCCGGCAGTTATCTTTTGCGCTTTACTCATCTTATGGTAAACGCGCTTATTTCCTTTTTTAATAAAGGTTCTTACCTGTATTTTATAAGTCTTATTTACTCGCAATCCGGTTAGCCATCTATCCGTTTCTCCGCGCATTTTCTTATAGGTATATTCATGATATTTTTTCCCATTTACATAAAGCTGAAACCCCGTATGAGGCTCCGTATTCCCTGCCTCTACATTCACGACGCTCATGCTGTCCGGATCTACCGTTAAAGAAGTTCTTGATTGCACTTTTTTATTCGCATATTTTGTTTCACTCACAAAAACCTCACAGCTCCCACTTTTCTTTCCATCCACGGAAGTCACGGTTATCACTGCCCATCCCGCCTTCTTCGCTGTTACCTCCCCTTTGCTGTTTACGGAAACAATCTTTTTATTACTGCTTTTCCATGTCACCTTCTTATTGTCTGCCATAGACGGACTAACCGTCGCCGTAAGCGGCAGCTTTTTTCCGGCTTGTATAGTCGCTTTCTTCTTATTCAGCGTTACGCCCACGACCGGGATTGCCACCTTGGTTTTTGGCACATAGGAAAGTCCCCCATAGGCGGCGCTTACCAGACTTTCCGCTGTTTTTACGCGATAATAGCTTTTACAGGTTCCCACTATCGTAAGAGCTGTTCCTCTTTTCCCCTTACCGATGGAAACCTTATCATTCCCCACGGCATAGAAATCCGTGTCCGCTTTCAGATACCCTGATGTCTCTGTTACTTTTTGATATACAGACAGGTAAATGCTGTCCGACTTGCCGCTCCCATCCTTTGCCGTTGCAGAAACTGTAGTTGTCCCCTCTGCCTTTGCACTGATTGTTCCAGCGGCATTGACCGAGGCAGTCTTGCTGTTTCCGGTTTTCCATGTGACTGTCTTTTCATCTGCCAATCCCGGGCTGACGGTCACATTTAGTTTGGCAGTTTTACCTTTCTCCACCGAGATATTTTTCTCCTGTATGGAAACCTTCTCCACTGGTATTTTGATATCGCTTTTTTTGACAAATCCGGTGTCTTTGTCATCCTCGTATGTAATCCCGCTTTTTGCACGGAACAGGTAATAATTGCCGCAGGTGGCGATGACGGTTACGGCTTCTCCTTTGGAAAGGGTTCCCTTTTTGTCCTCATTTTCCACACCTGAGTTTGAAGATGCACCTCGATACACGTCGGTCTTTTTTACCGCCTCTGCCTGACAGGCAGTGACCTTTTTATACACGGACACAAATACCTTCTCGGTCAGAGTCTGTCCGTCCGTAGTTTTCACTGTCAGAGTTACAAACCCGGTTCCCTCTGCGACAGCCTTTACCTTACATGTCCCGCTTCCCGCTGCGGTAATCTGGAACGACGCCGGGTTACTGCTGACATAGCTGCTGCTTTTTACTTCATGGTCTTTTACGGAAAAGCTGTATTCGTCCGAGAGCTCCCCCTGTGTGATTGCCATGTGGTGCCTTGCCGTCTTGCTGTCGCCGATATAGATCTTTACCGTACTGGCAGCCGCCGAAGCCACACGACATCCTGTCGTGACACCTAGGAACAGGCTGGCAAACAGACTGGCAAGCAGAAAAGCGAAAACAGCTGCCCTGCTCATCCTTTTAGTTAATGTTCTTTTCATTTTCTTTCCTCCTCGTTTTATTCGGTAGTGTCAAATTTACTACCATTTTTTTATTGTTTTTTCCTTTATTTCTGGGAGTTT
>DEUM01000065.1 GCA_002362575.1 Lachnoclostridium sp. UBA3262
ATTATAACATAAAAAAATACTTTTTTCTGCTTTCTGGTACAATTCGCACCTTTTTTGGTACAATTTGCACCTCGTCTTTCATTTTGGGGCATATTTCATCCTACCTTTACCTTCACTTTTTTAGACAGACCATTCTGCGCTATACAATATACCGTACAGTTACCGCATTTTTTCCCGGTAATGACTCCCTTTTTAGATACCTTTGCAACAAACGAATTTGATGAGACATAACGCACCTTTTTCTCTGCCTTTTTTATCTTTTTCCCTTTTACCTTCACACGAAGCCGGATTTTCTTACCGGATTTCACACTCACAAGTGACCGCTTTACCCATACCTTTAAAGGATTACCATATTTCCCTCCCTTTGTCCTGCTATAGACAGGCAGGGATTTGGATAGGATTGCACGCTTCCCACCAATATTTTTATACGCTGTGACATAATATTTATATTGTCTTCCCTTCTTTAACCTTTTATGTCTCCACTTGCCTGCCTTTTTTCTCAGTGTCTGAAGTCGTTTATATTTCCCATTATATTTTGCTCCATATATTTCGTATCCGTCTGCCGACTTAACCGAGTTCCAGCGAATCGTCTGTGAATTTTTGCCGGAAGACACCTTGCAAAGAAGCAGTTTAGAAACTTTATCTTCCGGTGCTGCTGTCCGTTCTGGTGTCGGTGTCGGTGCTAATGTCGGTGCTGCTGTCGGTGCTACTGTCGGTACCAGACTTGGCGTCGGTGTTGCCGTCGGTACTGCTGTCGGTGCTGCCGTCGGTGCTACTGTCGGTGCTACCGTCGGTGCTGCTGTCGGTGCTACTGTCGGTACCAGACTTGGCGTCGGTGTTGCCGTCGGTGCTACTGTCGGTGCCGGACTTGGCGTCGGGCCAGCACCATAAATAGATTCTCTGAAGTCCTGTGTCTGGAATAAATATGCTTTAAATATTTCCTGTTTCAACCGCTCAACCTCTGTCGCCTGTGCACGAATATTGTTATTCCCCTCCGGCAATGCATTGACATTTACTAAATCACTCTCTACTGCCTCTTTCATCAGCAAACGCAGTTTTTCAAAGTTATCAATTGTAACGGACTGGTTTTTCCACGTAATAGTAACTGGCTTTAATTCATTGATTTTTTCAATTCTTCTCTGAAACATCGCTTTCTTAAACTCTGCCATCGTCTCATAAGTACCGCCAAATATATTCTTCAGTACATATTGATCGGACAAGATTGTCTGGTCTGATTTGGCAGATTCTTTATACTGATTGGATATGTAAGGAACCATGCCGTTATAATATCCATATTCAGCAAGCAGTTCAAACGCCTGCCGACGTATCGTGACATCCCCACTAACACCAAAGTCATTTTGTACCCCGGCATAGTTAGCGCTAAAGAGTGGCACAACATAATAACCATTTCTCGCCATAGTTCCAGTTGTCTTTGTGCCATTTACCTCATAACGAGATACGATAATACTGTTGCGTATCAGATCATCAATGTTGTTCAGCTCCTCCGCCTCATCCAAGGTCAGTTCCCTTACCGAATCCAGATTATGTCTGGAGCCTTCGTCTCCCTGATTAGTCCTATTCTCTGGATCCTCAATCTGCTCGAGTTTGTGAAACCATTTTCTTTTCTCTTGTGTACTTTTCGTAAGCATAACATCTGCTTCTGTATAATCCAGTGTATAAATGACATCCATGATGCCACTCATGTAACTCTGTAAATCTGTTTCATCCTGAAACCGCTCAGGCACGGCATTATGATAGCGGTCGCTAACGGTCAGACGATTATAAATCAGATTCAGATTAAAGGCAGGCGGATCATTCAGCTGATAAGGTTCAAACATCCCCCTCGGATAAACCTCTGCCAGCATGCCGTCACGTGAACCGTACCCAGCCAGCATTACTTCGGAAACAAGCAGATGCGTCAATTCATGAGCATACGTTGCAAATCCCCGTTCTGTCAACGCCTTGGATACATAGTAACGGATACCCGTACCTTCCGCCACACCGTCTGCAAACATATAGGTACCATATAATTTCAGAGGAGCAAAAAATTCCCTGACGCCCCGGGCGGAATTCTCGCCAAATTTATCGGACCATTGAACCGTCGAATCGGAATCAATCCTCAAACTATCCAAAACAATACGGTTAGACGAGAGCAGCCCCTTCTTTTCCGGTTTTGCAATACGGTGCCAGAGGTCGATAAAAGCCCTCTGTTGTTCAGCAGCCTGTTCCAACTGCTGCCGGAACTTTTCACGTAATTCTCCGTAACGTGTCGGATCCGTTTCCCTTAAATTCCTGTCTATATAACAATCTACTATTCCATATGTAATCGTTGCAGAGTTAGCAATAACATAAACACTGTCCTCTGACACAGTAAGCAGCGGCAGAATATAGGCGCGGGAAACCGTATCATCATATAGCCTTCTGTATAGTCCAGTACTCCTGCTGTCCCATGAGGATGATTTCTCCAGTATATATGCGCGGCTCTCCTGTAAGAACCACTCGTCCAGCGATGTGTCCGGCATCCACTTTTGCCTGTTTTCTTCCAAAAATTTTTCCAGTGTCGGAGAGGAGGTGACTGACCAAAACAGCTTCCGATAACCGAATACATTGGCATTATTCGTAAGCTTTAATGTATCTCCTCCGGCATTTCCAATTTCGATCAGCCAATCCAGAACATCTACCTGAACGCCGTATGAACCCGGCTCATAAAGGAGAACATCCTTAATATTATGTCCTCCCATATCAAAGTCATACAGTCTCTCAAGATAGGTCAGTCCCAATAACAGTTTTTCTTTATTTTGCTGTATTTTATCAGTAAAAAAATCCACCCCTTTATTTTCTGCACCAGCGGTATTGTCAATCACTCTCTGTATAATCTCTCCAATTTCTGCCTGTACATTTGTAAATGCCTCCCCAAAAGACATCACCTTTACATTATCCTGATTCAGTTCATTCACTGCTTGTTCGTCACTTATATCTACCGGACTCTTTCCCTCCCGTCTGGCAATCTCTGTTTTCTTATTCAGTTGTTCAGACAAAGTATACCGGGATGGCGCCAGCAGCTGCCCTATCGTCACATCATTTTCGTAATCAACCGCCTGCAGAACCTCCGTTATATTCTTACTTACCGTTTCTCCACAGCTCGCCGCAGAAGAAATAACAGATGGTACAAACAACATCATCATAAAAGATAAGAATGTTACTGCTATTTTTATATTTTTCATCCCCCGTCCTCCTCTTGCATGATATAGTTAAACACTAAAGAATCCTTGAAAACTAATTTCTTTCTCTTAATTATAAAATCTTAATGATACTGTGTCAAATAATATTTTCGTCACGGGAAATTATTGTAACATCCAGACCTCTCATACCTTTACTAACTCTATCCCCTCCTTCTTGCCAAGGTTACGGCTATATTTCTTGCTGACCGGATTGTTCCAGTGTTCATGTACTCCAAGATTTTTTACCCTTTTTTTATTGCCATTTTTATATACGCTTCCTGACGGTGCTTTCTTTACCAGCGCAGCCTCATGGAGATAGTTCTCCACGGTAGGATTATTTTTCAGACTGTCATTTTCTTCTGTCACTGTCGGCTCATTCATCAAAAAATCTGCGCCAACAGAATCAATCGCCACCGGATCCTGGGAGACAAAAATACTGGAGGTATAATGCCCATTAAACGGGCTCTGTTTCCACCTTGCATTGCTGCCCGTAATATCATCCCCCTCCGATGTGGCACAGATAAGGGCATCCAGCATATACAATACCGTCTTATCCCCCAGCTCATAGTTTGCCATCAAATCCACCAGCGGACTATAGACTTTCATCTTATCCATAGTGAGAAACTGATGAAGGTTCGCTCCCTCCGGCGGACGCATTTCATTCCCATTGATAAAAGAGCCAAAGTGATTTTTACCACAAAGAGTAATTCCGTAACTGTGTCCTTTCAGATTGGCAAAATTGATGACATACTCTGCTCTTGTCACACAGGTCGGCAGATAATTCACTGCACCGCGAAAGGAACGTGACCAGTGAACCGGCTTTTTCTTGTTTGCCACACCATTATTTCTACCTACAAAATGAACGCCTTTCAGCTTTCCTTTTGTACACATATCAACCATATAGACAGGAAAAATACGTGACACATCATATACCGTAATATCCGAAGGCGCAACGCCGGCATCCTCCACCAGAGAAATGAGAAGTGCTTTCAGTAGTACCGGATTCGTATAACTCATTTTTGTCTCCCCACTGTTATCGTTATCAAATACGCCGGAACCATTGATATTCGCCTTGATTGCTATCTTCTCTCCCTTTTTGTATTTTCTTTTCCCTTTCCCTCGTCTATTGTTCTGCGCCTGAAAAAGCTTCTTCCATCCTGTCTTGACCTTTTTGGTTCCTCCTAAGGAGGCAATGCTTTTGCGAAGCATTTTTGTTATAACCTTTTCATCGAAATGCTTTGTCTTCCACCAGTATCCTTTCCCATTCCATTTGACGGATTTCAGGTTATGGCTCCATACAACTCTGCCCGGCTTAGCTCCAATGCCTTTCCCATATGGACTGTGCTTTGGGTAAATCTGCTTATTGTTTTTTACCTTTACTACGGTCTTTAGTTTTTTCGTAATATTCTCTTTGCCCTTTTTATAGGCAATCTTACAGATAACCACGGTGTTTCCTTTCTTCATTCCGGTTATAACACCTTTTTTTACTCTCGCAATCTTTTTATTTTTGCTGCTCCACGAAACCTTTGCTCCAGAAGGTTTATTCTTTACTTCAATTTTTGAGGTAATGCCCCTCTTTATGCTGACTTTAGTTTTATTAAGTGCAATCCTGTTTGCTTTACATTCTATCCACACACCGGGTTCAGAAGTCAATGGCAACAGCATTGCAAACACTAATAAAACAGCTACCAGTCGTAACATTATCATTTTTTTATCTTTCATTCGAATCCCCCTTCTTTATTTTTTTCTCTATTCATTACAGGCACATCTGATAAATTTTTTCTACATCCTCCGTCTTCAGATTCGCCGGTCCCGTTATCACACCGCCCATGCAGGCATGCTCTGCCATATCTTTAAAGTGCGTATCATCAATATCCAGCTCCGACAAAGTAGCTTTTAATCCTAATGTCCCAAAACAGAAATCCGACACTGCCGCAATTGCTTTCTTTGCCCCATCCATCGTCTCAAGTCCTTCTTCCACTCCAAACACCTTTGTACCAAGACGATAAATCGCAGGTGCTGTATTTTCGTTCAAAATGTATGTCAGCCAGCGTGGCGTCACAATGGCAAGCCCGTGTCCATGCGTGATGTCATAGTATTCAGCGCCACAGAAGATGCCCACATCAGATTTGCCCTTGCCTCATAGTTTTCCGGCTCTTTCATGGCAACCGGCGTCCATTTAACGACGGTACGCATTACGGCTTCCTGAAGTTCCAAAACCATATCAAAGGTAGCGTCCCCGGCCAGATAATAATTGTCCAGAACATGATTGAAAATATCAAAAGCTCCACATACTGTCTGGTATGTTGGCAGGGAATAACTATACTCCGGATTCTCAAATGCCACCCTCGGAATCAGTGCGTCTCCACCCAATCCGATTTTTTCATTCGTATCCATGTTAGAAATAACTGCCCATGCATCCATCTCAGAACCGGTTGCCGCATTGGTGAGAACAGCAACGACAGGAAGCGCCTGCATTACCCAAGTACCGCCCGATACCAGCGGCCATACATCCCCATCCTCAGTCAGGGCAGCGGCAGCAACTCCTTTGGCGCAATCAATGGTAGAACCGCCTCCCACAGCAAGGATAACTTCAATGTTTTCCTTCTTGCATATTGCCGCACCTTTATTTGCCGTAGAATGTCTCGGATTTGGCTCAACTCCAGAGAGTTCAAAAAACTCAATGTCATTCTCTTTCATAAGGCCTGTCACCGTATCATATAGTCCATTTTTCTTGATAGAACCACCGCCATACACCAAAAGCACCTTTTTCCCGAACTTCAGTAATTCCTCCGGTAAATGCTCCATCTGGTTTTTTCCGAAATAAACCTTATCCGGGTTGTGAAAAATAAAATCATTCATGTTTCTTTCCTCCATTCATTTTTTCTTTTTTCATTGCATAAACCAGATAGTCGAGGCAGTCTACCCTGTTCTGGCTTTCATGTAATGAGTCTATTATTTCATTATAAACCGTTGACTCCCCTGTCGCTAATAGTTATAATTTATATCATGATATGAATTTTAGGAATATCTTGCTGTTCATTATATATAGATGAACAGCAATAACCAACATACAGGAGACGAGGTGACTAGATGGAGCTGAAAACAATGAGATATTTTCTGACCGTCGCCAGAGAAGAAAATATGACTCGTGCAACAGAACTTCTGCATGTAACCCAGCCTACGCTTTCCAAGCAGCTAAAAATGCTGGAGGAGGAACTTGGCAAAAAACTGTTTGTCCGCCACAGTTTCAGTATTCAGCTTACAGAAGAAGGAATTCTGTTACGCAAGCGGGCAGAGGATTTAATACAGATGGCAGACAAAATATGGGCAGAATTTCTCTCCCTCGATGATGTACTCGGCGGCGAGGTATATTTTGGATTGGCAGAATCTTATCAGATTCGATATCTTGCCGCTGAAATTAAGATATTCAAAAACTCCTATCCCGATTTTCATTACCACATCACTAGTGGAGATACGGAACAGGTCACAGAAAAACTGGATAAGGGCGTGATTGATTTCGCCGTATTAGCGGAAGAACCGAATACATCAAAATACCATTATCTGACGTTTCCGGAAGTAGATTTATGGGGCGTTATCATGCCGGAGTACTGTCCTCTGGCAGAGAAAAAGACAATCCGTGCCGATGATTTAACCGGACTTCCCTTATTCTGTTCTGAACAGGGCTGGGATATCTCCTGACTCTCGAACACCTGATTGATACAAGCCCTGGCAGCGGACTTGTATTCCGTCCGCTCGCGCCAAGGCTTGAGACAAAAATATACTTAATCTGGAAAAAATATCAGGTATTTACTCCCATTGCAGAAAAGCTGCTTGAACGGCTAAAGGAACGGTTTCAATAGTGATATCTCCCGTCAGTTTTTTACGCAGATTAGTAATTCTCTGCATGCACTTCGAAATAACTCTGCGGATGATTGCAGGTAGGGCATACATCCGGCGCTTTCGTTCCCACAACAATGTGACCACAATTGCGGCACTCCCATACCTTCACTTCACTCTTTTCAAATACGGAGGCAGTCTCCACATTCTTCAGTAAAGCACGGTATCTCTCCTCGTGATGCTTTTCAATCTCACCTACAAGCCTGAACTTTGCTGCCAATTCCGGGAATCCTTCCTCCTCTGCCGTCTTGGCGAAATTCTCATACATATCCGTCCATTCATAGTTTTCGCCATCTGCGGCAGCGGAAAGATTTTCCTTTGTGTCGCCGATTCCACTCAGCTCTTTGAACCACATTTTCGCATGCTCTTTTTCATTATCTGCTGTTTTTAAAAACAATGAGGCAATCTGCTCGTAACCTTCCTTCTTGGCTACCGATGCAAAATAGGTGTACTTATTTCTCGCCTGTGATTCTCCGGCAAAAGCCGCCTCCAGATTCTTCTCTGTTTTTGTTCCTGCATACTTTGTTTGTTTCATGTTTTCTTCCTCCTTAATAATTTTTGACACGTTCGGTTTCACGACACCGGAACAGTCTGAACCTGCATGTGTGATGTTTGTATGTTCTGATATTTCCTCACTGATTGTACAAAGATCAGAAACAGATAAACCATGAATATCCTTGTTACCTGTAATCCTTGCAAATACCCTTAACTCCTCAGCAGAACACTTGATGTAATTTTCCACTCGTTTTGCAGCAGCATCAATATGTAATCTCTCACGCAGTTTTTCATCCTGCGTAGCCACTCCAACCGGGCACATCCCTGTACCACAGATACGATATTGCTGACAGGCCGCTGCTACCATAGCCGCTGAAGCAATCGCGACTGCATCTGCACCCATGGCAATTGCCTTTGCAAAATCAGAGGATACCCGTAATCCACCCGTAATTACTAAATCAATATCCGAGCCAATTGAGTCAAGATATTTCCTTGCACGATAAAGTGCATAAATCGTAGGCACACTGGTAGAATCCCGTATAATTGCCGGAGATGCCCCTGTTGCACCACCACGTCCGTCTATAGTAATGAAGTCCGGATTGGCATATACGCAAAATTCCAAATCTTTCTCAATACGTCCGGCAGCAATCTTAATTCCGATTGGCCTGCCTTCGCTTCGCATACGCAATTCATCTACCAGCTTCTTTAAATCCTCTGCACTGTTTATCCCCGGAAATTTTGAAGGACTGATTACATCCTGTCCCATCGGTTTGTCCCTAATTTTAGAAATCTCAGGAGTCACTTTTCCCCCCGGCAAATGACCGCCCATTCCCGGTTTGGTACCCTGTCCGATTTTAATCTCAATCGCATCTGAAGTCTTCAGGTTTTCATCTGAAACGCTGTATAAATTGGGAACATATTCAAAAATGTACTTATATGCGGCTTCTTTCTCCTCCGGGAGAATACCACCTTCCCCACTGCACATTGCCGTACCTGCTGCTGCACTCCCTTTTGCCATCGCAATCTTCGTCTCCCTGGAGAGTGCACCGAACGACATATGTGAAATGTAAACTGGCATATCGAGTATCATCGGTTTTTTGGCATGCTTACCAATTACAGTTTTCAGAGACACATCTGCATGCTCATCCAAAGGCATAGGATTTAACTGAGCACCTAACACAAGCACGTCATCCCAATCCGGCATTTTCATCTGCGTCCCCATCGCCTCAATCGCTGATTTCCCGGTCACTGCCATTTCGTGGATTTCCTTCATATACCGATAATTACTATCCACCTTACGTGTTTCTTCCGGATAGTTCAAATCCATTCCCTCAGCATTTACTGAAATCGGCGGGCTTTGGGATTCGGACGGAATATCTGCAGATTTTTGAGTTTCCACTGCCTTAAACTTCTCCGGCGGCTGTTTGCATACTGGACATTCTGTCAATGCAGAAAACGGTTTCCCTTCTTTTTCCTCATCGTACTCATATCCACAAACACTGCATTTGTAAACCATCTCAATACCTCCTTATACTTTTGTACTATTATTATATTATACAATCCGCACGATTTTAGCAAGCATGTTTCTAAAATTGAACTTTAAAACATACCCGACGCCCCCTTGCATTTCATTGTTTTTGTCTCAAACTGGGCCATCAAATACCCGCCTTTGTCATTTACCCATGTATAACTACAATCATACGATGTTTTTGACTCTAACACTCCCTCAACTCCGCCAATAATTTTAACAAATTCGTCATAGGTCATCGTCTCCCCGGCATTGAGCTTTTTCTTAATTTCACTAAACTTAGAAAAATCATTTCTTCCATCCGCAATCGATTTATTCTTAAAATCTATTTCAATGTGGGAGTTTCCACTATCAAAATACTGGACTCTAACCCCTGTGTCTTCTGTCAACTGCCAGTAATATACCTTTCCCCCGCTCTTACTGATATTCTCCCCTTCAAAACCAATGATTTTATTTACTTCTTCAAGGGTGTCATCCGGATTGATTTTCTTAATGCACTCAAATACATCATAATTTCCTTTTGCCTCACTTTTCCCGCTGTCTTCAACCTCAGTCGAATTATCACTGCCGCCTTTATCGGTCTGTCCTTTCCCACAGGCACAAAGTGAAAGACACAGCAGTATACCTGACAATACAACAATCCTTACTTTTACATTTCTTTTCATTTCCTTTATCCTCCTTTTTGGTTAAAAAAATTTACATACATATCTCATATTTTAACACATACATTTTTTACGTTTTAAACGAACTGACACCCTGCAGATTATTGACATTTCATTTCTGTACGAATAAAATATCAGTTAGTACCTTTAGAAATTTTATTTGCGGCGGAATGTGCCGTCATACAAAACCCGGAAATTGAATTTTCTAACGCATTTTTATTAAAGCAGTATACACAAAATGCTGAACTCAAAGAAAAATGCGATTCCATTATGCAGAGATTTGAGATTACGGATTACAAGTCAGATAACCATACGGATTTGTTTGAGTATATAACGCATGTACTTTTCCATATAGACTCCGAGCTTGCAGATGATTTACTTTATCTGCTCGGGAAAAAACAACCTTCATAAAATATTATTGCCTATTTATAATTGATAAACTATTTATGATTGATAAAATTGAGGTGAATGTTATTATGTTTTCTTCATATGACGACCAGTATCTCCACTCGATGCAGCCTTTTTTCCAGAAATGGTATCTGGAAGCTCCCATCGGAGAAGGCAGCTCTGGAATCGTATATAAAATAACTGACAAGAAAGGCAGCGACTGTGCCCTTAAGGTCATACCTGTTACTCTGGATGACGGAATCAATCCGCTCTCTTTTAAAGAAGATGAACCTGACAGCCAAAAAGCCTGCTTAGATGATATAACCGATGATATCCTTTCAGAGGTCAAAGTCATGCAGACTCTGGAAAATCACGAAGGGATTATTCAATATCAGGAATATGATATGTTAGAAACGCCCGATTCCCGCGAAGGTACATTCTAATAAAAATGGAATTATTACACCCACTAAATAAAGTTCTCCGTATGCGGGAAACCGATTTTACAAAAGAAGAAACCGCCCGCATGGGGATTGATTTATTAGCCTCTCTCTCTGAATGTCGCGCCCACAACATCATTCACCGCGACATCAAACCTTCCAATATTTTTGTCTCCGACGATAACCGATATTTGCTGGGCGACTTTGGAAGTGCAAGGCTTTTAGAAAAAACCATGATGGCCTCCCATAAGGGAACTCTCTCCTATATGGCGCCGGAAATAGCTGCCGGTGAAAGTTTTAATGCTACGGTAGACATTTACTCTCTCGGACTTGTCATGTACCAGTTACTCAACAACCGCCGTCTGCCCTTTTTAGGCTCCTCCTTTCAATTTGCAGACATCGAACCAGCCATAGAAAAACGACTATCCGGAGCCTCCCTTCCTTATCCGGAACACGCAGATAAGGAACTTGGTTTCATTATCTGCAAAATGTGTGCCTATTCACCAAAAGAGCGCTATGCTTCTCCGGAAGAATGTCAAATGGATTTGGAACATTATCTGAAACACGGGAAAGTTGAATGAACAAAGACGGCAGTAATCTTACCTGTCTTGATGATACCAGTGTTTATAATCCCATAGTATATGAGGACTACGTTTATTATTTGAAAGATTTGGATAATTCAAAGGTTCTGTGCCGAATACCAACAAATGGCGGCCAGATAGAAATGTTTTCCAAATTTGATACGTTTACCTTTCATTTTTATATCTTTAAAAATGAGCTTTATATTTACGATAGTAACGCTTGTCAACTGATTGCCTTTCATCTTCACAGCAAAAAACGAACCGTAATTATAAACCAAACGGCAATTCCTGATTTTTGCATAGAAAATGGCTTCCTTTATTGCCAGCTCGCCGATGTAAATGGCTTTAGCAATAAACTATATATTCATCCATTAGACGCATCTCCCTCTGCCATAAATCTCGATAATGGCAAAACGATAACTCTGCCACAGGGAATATACGAATTTAACGTCAGTAATGGAATTATTTATGCTTCTTCCAACACAATTGCCTCACGGAACGGAAAACTGGAAGAAGACGGCATATGGCGGATAAACCGGGATGGCAGCGGCCTAAAGAAAATCTATACAGGTAATGCCACACAGCTTCAAATTATCGACCAGAAAATTTATTTTGAGGATGATGTTGAAATATATCAGATGGATTTGGATGGCGGTCATCTCCGGAAATTTGATGAAAACTCTTTCTTTTATCTGCAAAACTAGCTCTATTGAACCCGCCGGGGACGGCGTTTGGCTGACAAAGAGCGGAAGACTAAATCCTCCGCTCTCCTTATTTGCATCATACCAGTTATTTTACAATACTTTACAATTTCTTCTGTGCGCCTTCAGCTTCTTTATCGCCCAATTATAATGACTTGAGGTGTTGGAAATAAAATACGAACCCAGCGTACTGTTCCCTGCCCATCGGAAAACTCCCTTCGTGAACAATTCCTCATTTGTAAATGTATCTATCAGCTCCATTACTTCCCGATGAGATTTTTCCAGCATCGCCTTTGCTTCCTCCAAGGATGTTTTTTGATGCTTTTTCCATAATTCCATATTCATGTCCCCGTATGTTCTCCAATTGTAGGGCTGCGGAAGAAGTGGCTTATCCTCTCCGTTCCTATTGGATGAAACCCAGTTCAGTAAAAGCTGGTGCCATTCATAGAGATGAGTTAAAATATCACGCAGGTTTTTGTCCCTTTTCCAATGAGCCTCTTTCTTTTTCTCGTCAAATTTAAAGGGTATCAACAGCTCCTTTTCTGACAGCATGGAAATAAGCTCATTCAACTGCTCGTAATTCTCCGTTGCCGCACTGATAAGTTCCGGTTTTGATGTAGGTCTCCCCATAATTATTCTCCTTTCGCTTTCGCATTTTTCATCTATAGAATAACATACAAAAGCTGACACCCTATGTCATATTTTTTTCATATATTTCTTTTGCCTTTTGTGCAATCATGGTTTTCAAATACTCTGGGCGGATGATTTCGACCTGTGTCCCAAAGGACAATAAATAACCAAGCAGCCAGTCATCCTCCGGCATGTCAGCCGTAACGACTAAATCCCCGTTTTCTTTTACCTGTATCTGGTTTGTATCAAATTCATCATATACCCGGTATGCTGCCGTCTTTGGAAAACAAAGCACAATTTCATTTCCGGCAGGCTGGTCTGAATCTTCTGCGTCTGGAAATATCATCGGTACAAAGCTTTCTTCTAAATATTCCCATTCCAGAATACGGCTTAATTTAAAAAGCCGGAAATCCTGCTTCTGCCTGCAATACGCTTTTACATACCAGCCTTTTGCTTTATAAAATAATTTAAGGGGCTCAATAATTCGTTCGCTTGCTGTTTTATAGGAACCGGCATAAGTGATTTTTACACATCTATGGTAAATAACCGCATTTTTCAGAGTCTCAAATTTCTTGTTATCCCGCGGCTTATCACCCCATCTGGAAAAGTCGACTTCCAGCCAGTTTACAGAATCAACTTGAAAAAGCGCCGACAATTTTTCCAATATATCGGTTTCAGAACCATCACTTAGTATAGCCAGACCTTGTAACGCAGATATAATTTTTTCTTTCTCGCGTTCCGATATTACCGCTTTATTCAAAACAAAACCACTCAGCAGATGAATCCCGCCATTTCGCCCTGATTCCGTGTAAATGGGAACACCTGCACCGCTCAGCGCATCAATATCCCGGTAGATTGTTCTTGTTGACACTTCAAATTTTTTTGCCAGCTCTGGAGCAGTCGCCGCCCCTTTATCAAGCAAATGATATATGATTTTAAACAGACGGCTCTCCTGCATTTGTGTTCTCCTCTCTATGATTCCTCAATAAAGCAATTGGCAGGTTATTTTACAATACCAATGCTTTTTTAGGACAGAAATTTGAACATTTGCCACACCTTATACACTTGTCATGGTCTATTACAGGCGCTTCAAAACCATTCTGGCTCAACGCGCCAACCGGGCAGACATTTACTGCCGGACATTTGTGATTTTGAGGGCAGTTTTCGATAACTAATTTCAGTTTCTTTTCCATAATTTTAAACTCCTTTTAAATATCTTCATCTAAACATATGAACGGACTCCTTTTTTTATCCTATGCCGCCTCCATTACCAACACAGCCCTGCTTATCTTCCCCGCAGTTATGTCCCTCCCCATGATGCCCATGATGGTCACAGTGGACATCCGGATTAAAATCAAGATTTCCTGCAAGCAGCGCCTCGACTGCCTCATCCACACTGCCTGACACTCCGCCGTAAAGTTGGACGCCTGCTTCCGCTAATGCAGTCTGAGCACCTGCTCCGATTCCTCCACAGATTAGCGTATCCACGTTTAGCTCCGACAATATCCCTGCCAGTGCTCCATGACCACTTCCTTCGGTATCCACAATCTGCGTGCCTGTAACCTTTCCACCCTCAGTCTCAAAAATTTTAAAATGTTCTGTATGCCCAAAATGCTGGAATACATTTCCATTTTCATAAGTAACCGCAATCTTCATAACTCTATCGTCCTCTCTTTCTCCGACCGTTTCAGCCGCATACTTTGCCCTGTTGCATTTTTTACCACAGCACTTCCATGCCGAACCGTCACAGAGCTTATAATTTCCACCGGAAATGCATAATGTTTTTCCACTGACAATACAATCCGCAATTTTTGTTCTGGCTCTTTCGTATATCTCTGTGACTGTAGTGCGGGAAATCCCCATCTGGCTGGCACACTGTTCATGATTTTTCTTTTCACAATCAATCAGTCGGACTGCCTCAAATTCATCCACAGTCAACCGAATCTTCTCCTTTCCTTCTGCTCCACACGGTGCAAAAAGATTATACTTTGGCTCAAAACAAATTCTCCTGCATCGGATTGGTCTTGCCATACGCACACCTCCATTTCCGACATATGACGATAATATTATAATACAACTTTCCGAAAATTTCAAGTCGTGAACGGACTTCTATTTCTTTACCTTTATTTTGACCTTCCGTTTACATCCGTTTTTCGCAATAACATATATGGTGCAGCTTCCCGTTCCTTTTGCCTTTACTTTTCCGCCTGCCGTTACCGTCGCCACCTTTTTATTGCTGCTCAGATAGCGGAACTCTTTGGTATGTTTCGCAGAAAGCTGCTTTTTCCGCCTGTCATACAGGACGGCTTTGGGACGAAGCGTTACTGCACTGCCTTTTTTCATCGTATAAGAGCTTTTCTTTACCCGAATCTTTTTGACATTAGTATACTTTGCGCTATCTTTGCCTGCGATGTGGATAGTCAGCGTTTTAGCAAGGGTGCTCTTTTTCCCGTTCTTCCACTGCCATGCCGCAACATACAGTTTAAAATTCTTTTTGGTATCCAGCTTTTTGCCGTTTACCTTTTTAACAATAACTTTCGTCTTTTTGCCGCTCTTTACCTGATTGAGCAATTTGGTGCTAAAGTCTTTTCCGCAATACTGCACGTAGACGCTGTAACCGTCAGCTCCGGTTACCCTGCCCCATGAGACTTGCAATTTCTTTCCCTTCTGGACTGTTTTCAGACCGGAAAGAAGCTCTACTTTTCTTTTTTCTTTGTCGGATGTGTTCTCCGGTTTTTTTGTCGGCGCCGGGGTTGGCGTAATGTTATTCTCTCCCTTTCCTCCCGGAGCCGGGGTTGGTTTGATACCCTCTCCGCTGTTTGCCTGTTTATATACAATCGCATAGGCAGAGAACCGATCGGTGGCTATAGTAATGGTGTCGGCATTGTTGTCCAAATCCGTCAGCGTCTCTGCCACTCCATTATGCACACGGACAATGGCAAAGGTTCGTGGCTTCCCGCTCTCTTTACTTTTGAGGCTGTCCGGCACGTCGATAACGATGGTCAGCTTTCTTGCTGTCTGGGAAATGGCGCTGCGGTCTGTCCCAATTATCTTAAAGAGGCTGATGTCAAGGTACTGCCCGATAACAAATCCTCTAACTCCACTATTTTCGCCTAATGCTGCCTGCACCACCGCCTTATCAGCACTGCCGACAGTGTCCCCGATATCTTTTATGTTAAGAAGAAATTTGATGTTTGTTCCATTTTCTACCTGTTCCTTTTCTCCCTCTGTCAAAACGATGTCTGCCAGTTCGTCCGTGCTGGTGGAAAGTGTGGTGTTCGGCGCTTTTTCGTCTTTTTCCACGTCTTTGCTGACTTCTCCCGTCGCCGGAATCGTCTTGTTTACTAGTACGCTGTCTGTTTCACTTCCACATTCAATGGCGACACTTCCATTGATACTTCCTTCATTACCCGAAGTTGCCTCTGTCTTGGTCAGGTCGCCCACCGTTACAGTTACATCTTCAATGCCTGCATTGGTCAGTACCGTGTCAATCACTTGCTGTATGCTCTCTTTGGTCGTTTCATTGGTTGCCGTAATTCCTGCCAGCGCTTCCTGTACTACCTTTTTAGCTGCTGCCACTTTCTCTGCATTTATGTTTGCTTCTGCCATCTTGGCATACGTTATGCGGTCTGTCGTTGTTTCCAGCCAGATCTTACATTTTGCAAGGTCAATCTCCCCGGATATGCCGCAAGCTTCCTGAATCTCATCTGTTGTAACAACCGTCGTCTCTCCTGCCTGCATGCTGTAATACCAGTCGCCCCCTCCGTCGTTGCCCTGCACCACAAGGGAAACGGTTCCCGCTGCACGTGCATCTTTTTTCGCCGTAATTTTACCAGCCGTAGCATCATATACCGCAGTTCCAATTGTTTTATCGGTGCCGTTCAGTCTCAATGTCATTGCTGCCCCATCCGCTATCGTTCCTTTCTGGATGTCTGCAGATGATGCGGCTTTCACAGCAGAGGCAAAGATAACCTCTGACAGATTCAGTTCAAAGGCAGGCACCAACGACATCTTCGAGGTGACCTGGGTACCAAAAAAATTAGCGCCCCTAACTGCCCCCTGCACATTTGTGCCAATCATAGTAACCGGCGTGCGCAGCCAAAACTGTTCTTCTGCCCAATACTTGTTATCAATATGCAAACCACTGTCTAAATTGTCAGAACTATTCTCTCCAACTGTAATATACCCGTTATGGTTGTCCCTGTCGTATCCATATGCCAGATACAGTTTATCGGTAACGGAATATACCATATTGTCATCTATAAAGTTTTTAGAAGTGTCGTATGTATAAATAGTTGTTTCATTCATCAAGCCCTGCTCAGCGGTTGAAAAATAGGAAGCTGCCAGCTCCTTTAATGTCGTTCTTATTGGACTGGCTCCATAATGCTTGCAAGCTACCCGTTCTGGTTCTTCATTTAGATAAGTACAACCCCAATCCGTACTATAATTTTGATTAAAGATATGTACTAAAAACTGTTGTTGTGTTGCCAGCGGACTAGCTGCAAACAATGTCAGACTGTCCGCCTTCTGGCTTCCCGCAATCCACCATTCCTTATTGTCGTTTCCAAAATAAAGCTTTGCCGAAGCTGTACTACCGTCAGTATCATCCGTGTTAAAAGTCATTAGCTGGTCTTTTGTCGCAAACTGGCTTGGTTCCGTCGCTCCAGCCGCATGAACCTCTATGCTGAGCGCCGGTAATGAAGTTATTATCATTGTCGCTGCCAGTAACAGTGAACCAACTTTCTTCTTTAAATGTCCGTGTTTCATGTTATTCTCCTCCAATCTTATACTTGTGCCTGATATTTGTTAAATAAATATGTATTATAATATGTTAAATTATTTTTGTCTATCCTTGGGGAACAATTCGCACTTTTAAAGGTATGGTTTGCATCTCCCTTTCATTTCACGACGACGACGCACGTGACGCGCTCCGTATTCTTATTTGACACTATCTTTTGTAATTTTATATACAACAAGAGGACAGGCTGTCACGCTTCCCGTCCTCTTGCCGAACTGCTTTTTTATTTTTACTGCTTTTCTATTTTTTTACCGTAATCTTAATCTTCTTTGCGTATCCGTTCCTTGCGTAAACATAAATGATACATTTTCCCTTCCCTTTCTCAATCATCCTTAATGCAATTTCTCTTTTTTCGTCTGTTATCATATCTTCCATTGTTTTACACATCATGGATATTTCCTCCTGTCTTCTCCCATATAAGCTTGCCTGGGCTACTGATAAAATAATTTTGTGTATTCCGTCTGCGTATCTGCGATGTGATATATATACACCGTTTCATGAATAACCCGATAAATAGCAACATGCTTTTTGCAGATTATCATCCGGTATCCCTGCTCGTTGAGCCAATCATCCGGGGTAGCCGAACCGAAATCTGGAAACTGTTCCAATCGTTCAATGGTGTCTAAAATATGGCCGCTGACTTTCAATGCTGTCTGCACATCAAACTGCAGGATATAATAATCTTCTATTTGTTTCAAATCCTCCCATGCAGAAGGAAGAATTTCCACTTTACACTTCACTGGCTCTCTCCCTTAATCGCTTTCTCGCTTCTGCCACGCTGATTGTCGACTCTCCATCTATTCGTTCCTGCTCCGCCTGAAGTACCCTTGCTCTTAACTGCAGCATCTGTTCCCGCTTTTCAAAGGCATCTATACTCATTAATACTAAGTCACCTTCCCCATTTTTGGTAATATATATGGGTTCTTTTGTTTCTTTGGCTAATGCAGATATCGTTGCATAATCATTTCTCAGTGCTGCCGATGCTTTTATAAGCATAATCCTCTCTCCCTTCGTTTTTATTATAGTTTCCTTTTATGTTCCATTTCTGTCGATAAACTTTCATATCAATTTTCTGATATAATTATACTATCACTTTGTAGCGAAGTAAAGACTTACTTTCTATACAATTGATAAAGCCTCCATTCTTATTTTAATTTCAGACTATGTTCTCATTTTCTACCTGCTGTTTTTTCCTCATCAAAAGTTACGGTTATAGTTACTTTCTTCATTACTTTACCTCCTGTCCAAAGAAGCGACACATTAATTGTCGCTCCAAAAAAACCGCCCTGCTATTTTCAGTGTGGTTTCATAATATTATCATTCTACATTGTCATCGTTGGCGAAGATTCTTCTCCCTCGTCCTAACATTCGTTCTGGCGGAAATCAATTCCATCAATTCCGTTCTCATATACAAAATCTTTGATTTCATCCATGTTGTCAGATTCATAAAAGTCAACTAACATTCTTGTAAACTCCGGCTGGTGTTCGATTGGTATACTGATGATGCCACATCCATTCGCAATCATAATCTGGTTTGCCGCCAGCATGGATGTCCTCTTGTTTCCATCTAGAAACATCTGCTTCCTCATCAAGTACAACATATGGGTTATGGCACGCTCTGTTGGTTCTTCTATCTTCAGAACATCAGCAATTTCTTCTTTAATCTGTGATTCAATGGGCATATCTGGTTTCCATGAAGTACCGCCAATGGATACCGGAACTTTACGAATAAAACCTGCATTGATTACCAGGTTATCTCCACCCACAATTTTATTCAGATGGCACACATAGTTATAGTCTGATGGAACATCCAGATTATCAAGGAGAAACTGCCAAGCGTGTTTCAGATTATTGACTGCCACAATTTCTTCTACTTTAACATTCGGAGCCCGCATCCCATTAAAGATTGCCTCTGTATCCGGGTAAGTCACCCCCAGTCCTTCCAGTTTTGCACTTTTCCATATATAATCAATGATGTTGCGTTTAGCTACAAATATATTTTCTTCTCTTGTCATAAAGAATTTTGATTCCACAGTATCCACCTTCTTTATTTTATTAAAAACCTTTCATGGCTAATTTTATCACAGAAGATTGCAGGGCGCAATGACTTACGATATTTTGCACTAAGTTATGATGCCCTATAAATCGCAAAAAACGCTGGAAACATGCGTGTTCCCAGCGTTTTATAGGGTTCTTTATAATCAGACGATTTATTTAATCTGCGCTGCAACCTCAGCCGCAAAATCTTCTTCCTTCTTCTCCAGACCTTCGCCTGTTTCGAAGCGGACGAAACCAGTTACCTTAATATTTGCTCCCAGTTCCTTGCCTACAGACTGAACATACTGACCTACAGACTGTTTGCCGTCCTCTGCCTTTACAAATACCTGATCTAACAGACAGATTTCCTTTAACTCCTTGTTAATACGTCCCATAACCATACCATTGATGATTTTGTCCGGAGCATCCGGCTTCTCAACCTTGGCCTGTGCAAACAGCACTTCCTTTTCCTTCTCAATATAATCCTGTGAAACCTCATCACGGGATGTGTACTTCGGAGAAAGTGCAGCGACCTGCATAGCAACATCCTTTAAGCATGCCTTTGCCTCATCTGAATCCGTATCTGCTTCTGCGGATACAAGAACACCAATCTTTCCTCCTGCATGAATGTAGGAGACAATCAATCCGTTTGCTGCTTCCATTTTTTCAAAACGGCGGATATTCATATTCTCACCAATTTTTGCAATCATGTTTTTCAGATTTTCCTCAACTGTTACAGAAGAATCCTCAATCCATGCCTCAGACATAAAGCCATCCATATCTGTTGCAGAAGTTGCCAAAGCCTGTGCTGCAACCGCATTAACCATGTTCTGGAATACCTCATTCTTTGCCACAAAGTCTGTCTCAGAGTTTACCTCTACGATAGAAGCCTTCTTTCCATCGTCACTCACCTTGACCGCAACAATTCCCTCTGCTGCAATACGACCTGCCTTTTTCTCAGCCTTCGCAAGACCATTCTCACGAAGCCACTCAACTGCTTTATCCATATCGCCGTCTGTGTTTGTAAGAGCCTTCTTACAATCCATCATTCCGGCGCCTGTCATCTCTCTCAACTCTTTTACCATTGATGCTGAAATAGCCATGTTAAAATCCTACCTTTCTATTCGATTCAAATATTCTTACTCTGCTGCTTCTTCGATTTCTTCTGATTCTTCTGTTTCTTCAGCAGTTTCCGGTTCCTCTGTAAAAGATTCCCCTTGGTTTGCCTCAATTACAGCATCTGCCATCTTAGAAACAATCAGTTTAACAGCGCGAATCGCATCATCATTGCCCGGGATTACATAATCGAGTTCCTCCGGATCACAGTTCGTATCTACAATACCAACTAACGGAATTCCCAGTATATGAGCTTCCTGAATACAAATTCTTTCCTTCTTTGGATCCACAACAAAAATCGCATCCGGAATATCCTTCATCTCTTTGATTCCGCCTAAGTTTCTTTCCAGCTTTGCCCATTCCTTTTTCAGATTAATAACTTCTTTCTTAGGAAGAACATCGAAAGTTCCGTCTTCTGACATCTTCTCAATTGCCTTCAATCTTTTGATACGTGCTTGAATCGTCTTAAAGTTTGTCAGCATACCGCCAAGCCATCTCTCATTTACATAGTACATGCCGCAGCGCTCTGCCTCTGCCTTAATCGAATCCTGTGCCTGCTTCTTCGTACCAACAAACAAGATTTTTCCACCGTCTGCAACAATGTCCTTAATTACATTGTAGGCTTCATCCACTTTGCCAACTGATTTCTGCAGGTCAATGATATAAATACCATTTCTCTCGGTATAGATGTACTCCGCCATTTTAGGGTTCCATCTTCTTGTCTGATGTCCGAAATGAACACCTGCTTCCAGTAACTGTTTCATTGAAATAACACTCATTACTTCTTACCTCCATTTGGTTTTTTCTTCCATCCGTCTCACGTTTCTGCCACACCCTCTGTTTCATAACAGTGCCGGAAAACACGGCAAAACGGGCACCATGGCAAAAATCAACGAATGTGATTTTTTCAATCCGATTTATTTTATCACATTAAATCATAAATTGCAAGCTTTTTTAATCCTGTCCGGGCAAACGCTCAACCATTTTTTCCAAGGCGGCGGGTATCTTGCGGCTTCTTGTCCTTATATCACTCCCCGAAAAATTGTGTTTTCTTCGTTTACAAATACGCCGCCCAAGCATTGTCTGAGATGTCTGCTGTCGCTTTTCCTGCCTTTTGGCAGCGCGTTTTGCGAAGGGCGGCGGAGTACTTTTGTAAACGGAGAATACAGCTTATTTTTAGCTGGGAGTGATATCCCGGGCAGGAAAACCGCAAGATACCCGCCGCCTTGAAAACATAAATGATTGAGCGATTGCCCTAATCCTGTCTCGTAATAATCCTAGCTATCTGCTCGTAGGAAGCGCCCTTCGGAATTTTATATGTGCCGGCACGCACTTTTTTCGCATTGCCGCTCTTTTCCAGATATTCATCAAACGCATCCGCATTGTTTATAATCCCGGCTTCCTTCATCTCACGTGCAACAGAGCTGGATAGCAGTCCGCCCCGGACAGTAAACTCACGGCCGTTTGTGACCTTTTTCGGCTTGGGAGATTTCTTTGCCGGCTTCTTCGCCGCCTGCGGCGTCACAGTGGGAGTGGACTGTGGCGCACCCGGCTTCCCTGTGTTACCCGGTTTTTTTGTCTCTCCCTGCTTTTCCGTCTCTCCTCCCTCGCCTGTTACCCCTGCTCCGCTCGCAACAATCTTCTTGTCTTGTTTCGGCGTCGGTGTGACCGATTGCGGCGACGAAGTAGGAAGCAGCGCATCCACAGGTTTCTCTGTTCCCTTCGGAAATACCATGCCGAGCTCCTTTGCCTGCTCGACTACATCCTTGCCCGAACTGCTATTCCGATTATTCACACATAAAATGAGGGCGGTCAGAAGGATTCCTGTTCCCAGCCCCCGTAAAAAATATTTTAACTTCATCGCGTCCTGCCTCCATACAATGCTATTACCAGTTTAACTTCTCCCTGCCCGATATTTAAAGCCTTTGAAATTTCCAGTATGGATTTTCCCTCCTTGTACATCTTCTGAATCTGAAGATTTACATTTCCCGGCACTTTTACATCATTTTCTTCTTTATTTTCTTCTTTTTTAGTCGGTTTAAGCGGTTTTTTTGTCTGTATCTGCTCCTTTTTTCCAGAAGCTGACTTTCCGGAAGTCTGCTTTGCAGCAGCCGCTATCTCTAAACCGGTTTTTGCAGAGGCCGTCTTTTTTTCCTTCTTTTCTTCTTTTGCCGCCATCTTTCCCTTTTTCGCCTGTGACGGTTTTTCGTCCTCCGTCTTGTCCGCTGCAGAAACTGGTGTCCGCTTTACCGGCTGGGCAATGGTATCTTTTATTTCCTTTTGCTTTTCACTCAGCATGTTGTACATAAATACAACCTCCTGATGATTGCTGTCTATCTTTTCAAGAATCTGTTGTGAAAATTCATCTATTGCCATTATCTTTTCATTGCAGAGCTGGTTCATCTTATCCTCTGTTTCATCTACCAGTTCCGCCTGTCTCTCCTCCAGAATCCGCTCTACACGTTCCTGAATGATTTTTTCATCCTGTTCCGTCCACACACTGGCAGAAGCTCCCGAATCCATCTGTTCTGAATCTCCCTGCGCGCCTGAATTACGAGAAACAAAAAAACTGATACAAATACATAAAAAACCTGCTACGATGAAAATTCCTTCTAATAGTGTCATACTAATCTCCCTATATCATAACATCGAAACTGCTATTGGAACGCGGCGCCATTGGCGCCTCCTTCTGCTGTTTCTTTTTCTTTTTCTGCTGTCTGGCACCAGCGCCGCCTCCGCCTGAACCATCCAGATCATATTCTTCCGTTTCACTCTTTTGGGACTCTACTGTCTGCTGTGCCTCCTGCTGTGTCTTTTGCTGAAATTGCACAGCTGGCTGCTCTGCTGCATTCTGCTGCTGGTTCACTTCCTTACCTTGTACTTCAGCCGCTTCTACTGTTCGCGGCAGCATCGTAATAAAATCAATAGAACCATATGCCATCCAATCACCCCTTACTTATAGACCTTTTATACGGATATCCGCACCATCACGGACAAAACGGCAGTGTTGTGTTTTCTCATTTTGAATCTTCATAGCATCCTTCACTATAATTGTGACACCGGGATGTACAATATCCTCTACCCGGATACAGGAATTTCTATTCTTTTCAACCATTGCCAGAATCGCTTCCCTCTCATGCCGCATCGACTTTAACTCCTTTACCAGCAGTGGTTTACTGACCGTCGCTTTCTTGATGTAATCAAGCTGCTCCGGCAATAACTCCTGCTGCGACAACATCTGCTTTCTTACAGCAGATGCCAGTTTGTCAATTTTAGCAAGACTTGCCTCAATTTCTTCAATCTTTTCCTTTACCTCATTAAGCCGCTTCAACTGCTCTCTGTCAGACAGTACCTCAATCCTTGTTGCCGAGCCCATTGTCGAGCCGAGCGCCGTCGCGTGGATATCTGCATACGTCGTCACCGAACCGCCGTTAATGAGTCCCTTCCGCCCAAGAACTTCAACTTTTTCCTTGCATGTTACATCACTGTGCAATACTGCATCCGCTTTCAAACCGCCCCCACACTCTACTTTACAGCTTTCCAGATATTTCGCTGTAATATTGCCGGCAGCTTTTAAACTTCCACGCTCCATTCCTGACATTCCACGTTTCAGTACAATATTACCTCCCGATATCAATGTTGCTCCTTCCACAACACCATTGACAATAATGTCGCCCTCTGCCTTAATTGTATACCCCGTATTGACATTGCCTGTTACCTGCACCGTTCCTTTATAGTCAATATCTCCCGTGGAAGAATCGACATTCGCTGGAACTTCATAGACGTCTGAAACCATGACCATATCGTCAACCAGCGTGACATGACCTGACACTTTGGAATAAATATTACATCTATCCGCCGAAATTCGGATATTGCGTCCATATTTCAAATAACGGTTATTTACCTTAACCGGCGGCAACGGCTTACCGATAACCGATATTCCGGCACGCCCTCTGTCTGCCGGCGTCAGGGTAGCAAGCTTATCTCCGACATTCACTGTCTTAATATTCCCTAATTGGTGGAAATCAACACTTCCATCCTCATTTAATTTTGGCTTAGCTGTGGTATTTAAGTCAAAAAAGTACTCCACTGAGGCACTTCTTCCCTGTACCGGAGGCGTTGCCTCTGCCATAATATAATCTCTACAATATTCCCGATGAGCCAGAAAATGCTGAATTGCTTTCTTCTTAATACCATGCTTAATACCTGCATGCCGAAGCTCACTGACAATATCCTTCTCTGTCAGCTCCTTCCCTCCTGTTGAAGGCGGGTAAAAACGGGCAAACGCCCGCTCGCCATTGGGAAGAATCGTGACAATACATTTTTCACTCTCTGGAAGTATTTCCTGCGATGAGAGTAAATACCTCTGCGTAAAATCCTGCCCTTTAATATATGTATCCAATGACTGAAGGTCATATCCCGAAAAAGAAATAGAATCCAGATACTTAATCACATCATCTGTATCAAACTCTTTCCCATCCTCTTTTGGTGCATAACCTTCAAGCCATACATTGCCATCCTCAATTATCAGCCGAAAATATCCGTTTTTAGCCATAGTCTATCTGCCTCCCTCAGCCTTGCGAATTAAAACAGATTCAGTAAATCTACCGAGTCACCCAACTGCGCTTTAATCTTCTGAAGCGCTTTTGTGTGCAGCTGAGAAACTCTTGACTCAGAAACACTTAAAATCTCACTAATTTCTTTCAATGTTAGTTCTTCATAGTAATAAAATGTAATTACCTTTTGCTCATTTTCTGTCAAAGTTTTCAGTGCTTCCAAAAGCATCTGCTTTAATTCCTGCTTCTGGACCGCATTTTCCGGCTGCTGGAACTTTGTACCAAAGGTTTCTAAACGTCCCTCACTGCCCTGTTCTAAATAATCATCTAGAGAAACCATATTTGTGAATTCCGCTTCTGACTTCCACTCCTCATATTCTTCTCTGGAAATACCCAGCTCAGCAGAAATCTCATCGGCAGTCGCAGGCCGTCCAAAATCCGCCTCCAACTTAGCTACTGCTGTATCCATCCTCTTTTGTTTCTGACGTAATGTACGGGGAATCCAATCCATTTTCCGAATCTGATCCAGAATGGCACCTCGAATACGCAGACTGGCGTACGTCTCAAACTTAACATTCTTAGTCAGATCATACTTGTCAATGGCATCTATTAACCCAAAGATACCATACCCGACCAGATCATCGTACTCCACTGTATACCCCAGATACATACTAAGCCGCCCCGCAACCAGATTGACGACATTCACATACTCTAAAATCAACTGTTCACGGAGTTCCGGGGACTTCGTCTTTATATAGCGTTCCCATAATTTCTTTCTTTCAGCTTCCCTCATTGGCTAAGTCCTTTCCCGATTATGCTATTCTCCCTGTACCTGTTCTCCTTCTTCTGTCGAACCTTCTCCATCCATCTCTTTCTCGTTTTCGGCCCTTTCGCGTTCTTCTTCCTGCCTCTTCAGTTCTTCCTCCCTGCGCTTTCTCTCCGCTTCCTGCATTGCCAGATGCTCTGCCTGAACTTTACCGACAATCTGTGCAGCAATCTGTCCGACTATATAAAAAACCAAAAGGACAATTACCAACGTTACAAGGCTGGCAGTCACAGGCCATCGCTGAACGACACTGAGAATACAACAGACAAGCCCTGCTAAGAGCATTACGAAGGCAGGTATAAAACGATATTTCATATCCAACACACCTCATACTGTATTATTTCATACCGCATGATTTCATGCCGCATGATTCTAAATTACCGAATTGCCAAACCCAACTGCCTTAATCAGCAAATCTCCCGTTTCCGGTTCAAAGATAATGGTACGCCCATAGGTTTTCCCAACATCTTCTGCGACAATCGGAATGTTCCATTCTGCGAGTTTTTTACGCACAGCGATTATATTTTGTGTGCCGATATTCAAAAACTCATTTTCCGAGGCGTACGAAAACATTTTGGCACCTCCTGCAATCTTAGCAATCAGACATTTGCTGTTCACATTATGGGCAATCAGCTCCGTATACATATCCTGCAGGCAGGTATCCACAAACTTCTTGCGGTTCGAATTCTTTGTTATCTTCTGGCTGTCCGGCAACATTACATGCGCCATCCCGCACATCCGCATCGTTTTGTCATACAAGACAACCCCTAGACAGGAACCAAGTCCAAGGGTTGTTATTTTTTGTGGTGCACTACAAATTCTGTAGTCCGCCATACCTACTCTTATTACTTCACTCATACATTCTTATTTTCCTCAACAACTGCCATAATATCCAAAAGAGAAATCAAATTTTCACCTTTCTTGCCGATTCCGGCAAGGTAGGTTGCATTTTTCTCATCCAATTTGAATGTCGGCGTTTCTATTGTTCTCGGATCAATATTAACGACTTCTTTTACTTCATCTACGATAAAACCAACCATAGACTGGTCTTCCATCCGTATAATAATAATACGTGTTGCAGATTCATAAGCATCATCCTCCAGACCAAACCGTCTCCGAAGGCTCATAATCGGCACTACCTCACCGCGGAGATTGATAACCCCTACATAATATGGCTGGGATTTCGGCACTCTGGTAATTCTCTGCATACGGACAATATTATCCACATTACTGATGTCGATGCCATACTGCTCATCCCCCAGTTTTACAACAATATACTGTATTTCATCTACCGCCTCAGCCGTACCTATTGCATTTAACTCTTCCATTCTGACACCCCCTAAATCAATGTGTTTGTATCCAGAATCAAGGCTACCTCGCCATCACCGAGTATCGTAGCACCGCTGAATAATTTGTTATTTGTAATATGACGTCCCAATGACTTAATAACTGTTTCCTGCTGTCCAATCAACTGGTCAATGATAAGTCCAACCCTCTGGTCGCCCTTTCTCATAATGACAACAGTCAACGATTCCGGTTCTTTCTCCGGCGCTTCTATATCCAGAATTTCATTCAACCGCAAAATCGGAATCACACTGCCCCGGAGATGGATTACCTCTTTGGACTGTACAAAGCAAATGTCTTCCTTCACAATATCTTCAAGGCTGTCAATATTTCCAAGCGGTATTGCATATTTCTCATCTCCAACGCCTACCATAAGTGCCTGAATGATAGCCAGAGTGAGCGGTAACTGTATCGTAAAGGTACTACCCTCGCCGGCAACCGTCTTCGCACTGATGTTTCCGCCGAGCGCCTCAATCTTTGTCTTAACTACATCCAGTCCTACGCCACGTCCCGACACGTCTGTAATCTTGTCTGCTGTAGAAAAACTTGGCATGAACAGCAAATCAATAAAATCTTTATCCGTCATTGTCTCTGCCTGTTTTTCTGTAATCGTTCCTCTCTCCAGTGCCTTCGCTCTGACCTTTTCCACGTCAATACCGGCACCGTCATCCCGCACATCAATAATAACATTATTGCCATCCTGATATGCGTCTAAGTAAATCGAGCCAACCTCCGGCTTGCCAAGACGGACACGCTCCTCATTGCTCTCCAGACCATGATCCGCTGAGTTACGGAGAAGGTGCATCAGAGGATCTCCGATTTCATCAATAACTGTACGGTCAAGTTCCGTCTCCTCACCAGTCATGTACAATTCCATCTTTTTATCCAGCTTACGGTTCAAATCACGAATCATACGCGGGAACCGATTTACAACACTATCAATCGGTACCATCCTTACCTTCATAACCGACTCATGGAGATTCGTTGTGACACGCTCCAAATATTCAATCTGCTCATGGAACGACTGTGAATTCTCCTCTGTCCTCTCCTTTTCATTTGAGGATGAAGAAACCAGTCCGTTCTTAGCAATAATCAACTCGCTGACAAGATTCATCAGCACATCTAATTTATCAATATCTACACGGACTGAACGGCTTCCAACCTTCGCCTTCTTTGGTCTGCTATTGGTTTCTTCTGTCTTTGTCTCTGTCTGTGCAGCCGGTCTGTTTACTGCGGTCTCTGGCTCCTTCTTTGATTCCGTTCCTTCCTCTATTCTGGCAGGTTCAAATTCATCTATGTAGACTTCTGCAATTTCAGACACATTCATTATCAGCGTCCGAATCGTCTCCTTTGACTCCTTTGTCGCCAAAATCCAGCTAAAGTCAAAATCAAACTCCTCGTCTTCTATCTGCTCTGTCGTTGGAACCGATTTAATCAGCTCTCCTTTATTTTCAATGGACTTAAAAACAAGAAATGCCCGGGCCGATTTTAAGATACAGGCCTCCTGTAAAAATACGGTCACACCAAATATGTTTTTCCCCTCATCTTTGGCACTCCGTATTCCGGAAAGCTCATACTCCGATATCGATATCTGTTTAAATTTACACTTACTCTCATCCACTTCAGAACCCTGACCGGTCTCCTCTGCCTTATCCTTTTTTGTCTCCTTCGGAGCTGCCGCACTGCTCCCCTGCTCTCTTAGAAGGTCGTTCAGGTCGTTGATAATGTCCTCGTTATCCTCCGTCCCCTCGTTTCCTTCCGTCGAGATAACATCCAGATAGGATTCCAGCGCATCCAGACCACGGAATAAAACATCAATGACTTTCTCATTTGCCTTCATGTTTCCATTCCGGATTTCGGAGAATACATTTTCTATATCATGAGTCAGACGCTGCATACGGGCAAATCCCATCGTTCCGGACATACCTTTCAGCGTATGCGCAGCGCGGAAGATTTCATTGACTGTATCTTCATTGTCCGGCTCCTTCTCCAAAACCAGAACATGCTCATTCAAGCTTTGCAAATGCTCTTTCGTTTCATCAATAAATAAATCCATATATTGACTCGTATCCATCTTTTCACACTCCTATTTTTTTCATGATCATGCCTGCCACATCCTCAAGCGGTACTACTTCATCCACTACGCCTGCCATTTTCACTGCTCTCGGCATACCGTAGACGACGCAGGTAGCTTCATTCTGGGCAACCACCTTTATGTTTTTCAGTTTCCTAAGACTCAGAATTCCTTTGCTGGCATCCGCACCCATTCCGGTCAAAACCCCACAGACAATCTCATCAAAAGAGGTTTCTGCCAGAGATTCCAGAAAAATATCCGCACACGGCCTAAGACCTCCCCTTGCCGGCTTATTATTTTCTGAAATCTGATAGATTCCTGTTTCCTTCTGAATCAGCTCACATTGCTTTCCGCCCTGTGCTATGTACACATATCCCTTCTTCAGCCGCTCACCATCCTCCGCCTCCTTTACAGTCAGCGAACTCATCTCATCTAACCTGCTTGCCAGAGAACTGGTAAATCCCTGTGGCATATGCTGGATTACCACAATCGGGTATGGAAAATTTTCCGGGAAAAATGGAACTACAAACTGTAATGCTTTGGGACCTCCTGTCGAAGATGCAATGACCACAAGCTTGTGCCCGGACTGAGCGTGTCTGCTGACCGGCTTTTTCCTCTCCGGCTTTTCCGGAGCCGGCTGCACCTTTTCCTGCACCGGATAGCTTGTAAGCCCACAGACACAATGAATTCTGACCAGAATTTCCTTTTTAAAATCATCCAAAGCTTTTCCCATTGTTCCGCTCGGTTTCTTCACAAAATCGAGCGCTCCCAATTCCAATGCCTCAATGGTTTCATTTGCGCTTTCACTGGCAATGGAGCTTACTACCATGGTAGGTATCGAAATATGGTTTTTGTTCAATTCCTTCAAAAACTGAACACCATTCATCTTTGGCATATTGATATCTACCAAAATAAAGTCGTACCACTTGCCATTAAACAACAAATCCAACGCATCTTTCCCATTTGCTGCGGTATCTGCAACAGATAACTGTTCATCAGAATTTATTATATCAGATATAGCCCTTCTCATAAGTGCAGAGTCATCAATTACTAAAACTTTTTTTTCCAAGGCATGTTACTCCTTTCTCATACGCCGTCTTTGCTCCTCAAACACATACTTGACAACGACTTCCCGTTCCGAATCCGTAATATTCTGGAACTCACCCCTCATCTCATAAGCAACTCTGCTTCCCTCAAAATAGACGCAGGCAATTACCTTCATGATTGCCTTAATCGGTCGGATACCACTCTGAAAAGACAAAGGAATCACAACCTCAATCATCGAATCCTTTGCCATCTGTGCTTTTCCGTGAAACCGCATACCGCCGCCGCTCAAATCTGATATAGTACCTTCGTTCCACTCCTTAGGCAGCTCATCAATCGCACCCTGACAATTCTGCCTTGCCTCCTCTGATTCAAAGCGGTCATACTCTATGTACTCTAATAATTTTTGCTCTACATCAGAAACAAACCTGTATTTTATCGGGAACATACACTCAAGACGGTAAAATTTCCTTCTCTGGTATTTTCTCGGCTCTGTCAGAAGCTGGACATCCAGAACATGTATTTTTTCCTCCTGGTACCTTTTTAGCACCTTACCTTTGCATTGAAACAAACCAGAATTTGTAAAAAAACACAGCTGATAATCATCTCCGACTTCCAAAGGAATAACCCGGTTTTCATAAATAGGCATAGAAATTTTTGCAGTACGGATTCCATCAAAATCCAGCAGCTGACTGCCATATTTATTTTCTGAAAGCAATAATCCCATATCACTTTTTATATGCGTAAGTTCAATTTTATCTCCAACCTCAAACGGTATCTTTTTCACGGCCTGTTACTCCTTTCTGAAAATTTTATATTTCTGTCCTATCGAATAAATTTCATTCGGATTACACTCATAAACAACTGCTTAATGCCAAATCTACCAGGCATCTCGTCTTCCTTATCCTCAAGTATTCTGGCAACCCGTTCTACTGACCTGGCTGCCGCAGAATTCGGTTCCGCCATACTAAGCGGTTTTTGCCGCATCACTGCTCTCTGCATATTATTATCATATGGCACTGCTCCGAGATAATCAATATCTATATTTAAAAATTTATTCACGACAATTCCAATTTTTTCAAATAATTCATCCGCATCATGATTACTCCGGACCTGATTGGCAATCATTTTGACAACGGTTTTTCCCGGACGATAAGAAGAATTCCGGTTCAGCTGCTTTAATAGCGCATAGGCGTCCGTAATTGAGGTCGGCTCTGGTGTCACAACCAAAAGAACTTCCTCACTCGCTGCGACAAACTCTAACACGGAATCACCAATACCAGCGCCTGTATCTACAATAATTACATCTGCCAGCTCATCCAGTTCACTCATCTTTTGAATCATCTGGAACACCTGCTCCCTTGTCAGGTTTGCCATCTCATTGATACCGGAACCCCCGGATATAAATCCAATATCCTCCGGTCCATATGTAATGATATCCTGAATACTCTTACCATGGAACATTAAGTCCGCCAGATTATACTTTGGCCGGATTCCCAGCATAATTTCGATATTGGCAAGCCCAAAATCCGCATCTAGAACAACTACCTTCTTTCCAAGACGACGTAACTGTATTGCGAGATTTACTGACAGGCTCGTTTTCCCGACGCCTCCTTTTCCCGACGTAACAGTTATGACGCGGGCATTTCTTTCTTCCGAATGAATATCCTGTTTTTTAATTATATTTCTCAAACTCTCTGCCTGGTCCATTCCACATCATCCTTTCTATATGTGGCGATCATCCCTATTCCGTACCACCCAATAATTTCTTTGCTACCTTCTGTGCATCCACCTCTCCTATATCATCCGGAACATTCTGTCCCCATGTCACATAAGATAATGGACATTTTGTCTGTATCCTCATATTCAGCATTGCTCCTGCTGACGAAGTTTCATCCAGCTTTGTAAAAATAATACTGTAATCCGATAATTTTGAGTAAACCGAGGCAATTTCCTTCAAATCTTTGTATTTTGTGGCAGCATTCAGAACAAGGTATACCTGTCTGTCCGCAATTGGAATCTGCTCAATGAGACTCCGTATATCCTCAATCTGTTCGTCACTTTTATGAGAACGTCCTGCCGTATCAACCAGACAAAAATCGTACTGGCTCAGCTCCTCCATTGCCTCCCCCAGTTCTTTCGGACTATATATTACCTTGAGTGGCACAGAAAGTATATTAGCATAGGTCTTTAGCTGTTCTACAGCAGCAATCCGGTACGTATCTGCCGTCACAAGTGCGATATTTTTATTCTCCTCCAGCTTCAGTTTGGAGGCTATTTTGGCAATCGTTGTCGTCTTTCCTACTCCGGTTGAACCAAGGAAAAAAATAAACTTTGGTTTTCCCTGCACCTCCGGGCGAATGAGATAAGGCTGGCCTAACATCAGTATAATCTTCTGGTATACACTGGCAAGAATCTGGTCCAGCGACGCATTCATTGGCAGAGAACGGTTTACATCTTCCATAATCATGTCTGCAATTTCTTTTTCTACCTCATTTTGCAGCAGCTGTTTATATATCAAATCCTTGCAGGCAACCGTCTTTTCATCTTCCTGCTCCTCTTCGTCTTCCCCGGCTGCATTACTTTCCTCTTTTACCTCTGTTCCTTTTACCGGTTCTCCAGCTTCTCTTTTTTCCTGCCCCCCATTATCCGGCTTACTTTCCTGCATCTGCTTTTCCAACAGGGACTGAAGTCTCATCAGACGCTCCTGCAGGCTCTCTTCCTCTGTCATTTCCTTTTGTGCAGGCTTAGGGGACGGAGATGTTTTTCCCTTTTCTTCTTCTGGCTTTCGCTCCTCCGAATAGGTAACATTTTCATCCAGTGCTGCCGTAACCTCCACCTTGCTCCGCACAAAAATCTTGGCAAGCCCTCTAGGAGAAACTTTCTTAATATTCATCACGACCGCATTATTGCCCAAGTCATCCTTTGCCATCTCAATCGCTTCTTTTTCTGATTTTGCAAGATACTTTTTAATTATCATTCTACTGTCACCATCCCAACTGATTGCAGTTCCACTTCGGAATCAATCTCATTATATGATAAAATATGCAAATTTTTAAACTGTTCTGTTGTCAGCTTTTTCAAATACATACGAACAATCGGAGACGTAATAAGAATCGGCGTTTTTCCAAGTTCTTCCAGCTTTTCTACTTCCTCCTTCAACGACGCCATAAGCTTCTGCGTATAGTCCGGATCCAGCGCCAGATAGGAACCCTGCTCTGTCTGCTTCACAGAATCCATAATTTCCTGTTCCGCCGAAGGATCCAGCGTAACCACGCTTGTCGGCTCATTGTTATTAAAATACTGATTGGAAATCGCACGTTTCAAATTCTGCCTTACATACTCTGTCAGTATATCAGTATCATGCGTAGTCGGCGCATAATCTGCCAGTGTCTCAAAAATAGTAATCAAATCGCGGATTGAAATTCCTTCTGCGAGAAGATTCTGGAGAACCTTCTGTATCTCGCCGACGCTGAGCAGCTTTGGTACCAGCTCGGAGATAAGCGTCGTATTTTCATCCTTGACATTATCAATCAAGTTCTGTACATCCTGCCTTGTGAGCAGTTCATCCAGATGAGACTGAATAATCGCCATCAAATGGGTAGCGATAATGGACGGTGGATCTACGACGGTATAGCCGAGTGACTCTGCCCTCTCGCGCTGGCTCTCCGTAATCCATATAGCCGGCAGATGATAGGACGGCTCAAAAGTCGGAATACCTGTTATTTCCTCCTCCACATATCCCGGATTCATCGCCATATAGTGGTCAAAAAGGATTTCTCCCTCACTGACCGGTACACCCTTTATCTTTATCAGATACTGGTTTGGATTTAGCTGAATATTATCACGCAGACGAATCATCGGAACAACACAGCCAAGCTCCAGTGCAATCTGCCTTCGAATCATAACAACGCGGTCGAGCAAATCTCCTCCTTGGTTGACATCCGCCAGTGGAATCATTCCATATCCAAACTCAAGCTCAATTGAATCCACCTGTAACAGGGAGTTGACATTCTCCGGCCTTCGGATTTCTTCAGCAGATTCCTCCTCCTCGGATACTGCCTCATCCGTCTCCGCCATCTCCAGCTCGTTCGATATCATCCTTGCCGCAATAATAAACAATATGCCATAAGCAGAGAATATAACAATATTCAACGGTGTAAATAAACCAAGACCAATCAAAGCGGCACCGACAATATACAACACCTTGGGAACAGAAAATAACTGGCGCTGCAGAACATTGCCGATATCTGCCTCCTTTGAGCTTTTTGTAACAAGAATACCGGTCGCCAATGAAATCATCAGGGACGGAATCTGGCTGGTAAGCCCATCACCAATTGTCAGGATTGAATAGGTCTGCAGGGCGGCATCGATATCCAGACCGTTCATAAGAACGCCAATCGCAATTCCCCCGACAAAGTTCAGAACGGTAATTATCAGCCCTGCTGTCGCATCTCCCTTTACATATTTCGTAGCACCATCCATAGAGCCGAAAAACGCCGACTCCTGTTGAATCTTCTCTCGTCTCTCTTTCGCTTCCTCATCTGTAATAGCTCCGGTATTTAAGTCGGCGTCAATCGCCATCTGCTTACCCGGCATAGCATCCAGCGTAAAACGTGCGGTTACTTCAGATACACGCTCCGAACCTTTGTTGATAACAAGTAACTGCATGATTACCAGAACAAAGAATACAACTCCGCCGACAATCAGGTTACCGCCGCCGACAAATTCGCCAAATGTATTTACAACGTTTCCCGCCTCGCCATATAACAAAATGTTTCTTGTCGAGCTGACATTTAACGCCAGACGGAACAAGGTCGTCAAAAGCAGTAACGTCGGAAAACTGGACATATCTAACGGTTCTTTTGAAAACAACGCGTTAAATAATATAATCATGGATAATGAGATATTCAGCGTAAAGAGAATATCCAGTAAAGTAAGCGGCACAGGAATAATCAGGCACAAAATCGGTGTCAGTATAAAAGCGCCTAAAGCAATATCTGTTCTTTTCATCCTGCACCCTCCTTTCATTGTTTATTTTCTCATTTTATACTTAGCTTACCTTACCCTGCAAGCTATATACATAAGCCAGAATCTCCGCTACCATCTGATATAACTCCGGAGGAATCTGGTCCCCAATCTCAACATTATAGTATAACATCCGCGCTAACGGTTTATTTTCCACAATCTCGATGCGGTTTTCCCTCGCCACATCTTTAATCTTTGCCGCAACATAATCCGCTCCCTTTGCAATCACAACGGGCGCTTCTGCTTTTTGCTTATCATACTTGAGCGCTACCGCCAGATGAGTCGGGTTTGTGATAACGACATCCGCCTCCGGGAGCTCCTGCATCATACGCCGTCTGGACGCCTCCTGCATTTTCCTTCGAATCTGTCCCTTAATCTGTGGATTTCCTTCGGTGTTTTTATACTCATCTTTTACTTCCTGCTTTGTCATCTTCATGTCGTTTTTAAATTTTCTTTTCTGGTAATACCAGTCCACAAACGCCAGAATGAGAAAAACAGCACATATTTTAAAAGATATCGTCAATACCGTATCAATAATCAGGGAAAGCGCCGACATCATATCCAGACTGTATATATTGACAATCAGTCCCCACTCATCCCTGATGGAGATATAGACAACATAAAACAGTACCCCGACTTTCACAACCGCCTTAAGCAAATCAAAAATCTTATCTTTTGAGAAAAGTCTTTTAAATCCACTTATCGGACTTATCTTGGAAAGTTTCGGTTTGATCGGCTTTAATGTCACCTTCCACTTCACCTGGACAACATTAACGATAAATGCCCCAAGCAGAGCAAGTGCAGCAATCGGAAGAATCGTCAGCCCAATTGTCTGTATTCCATAAGTAAAGAGATTCATGGCACGGTTTGTCGTAAATTCCTCTGTGGCATAAACCGAAATATTTCCATAAAAGAAATGAAATACATCAAATATCCGGTCCACCATAAACCCACCGAATACGCGCAGACAGACAAACAATACAAACAGCAGAATTGCCGTATTCAAATCTGCACTCTTTGCCGCCTGACCTTCCTCTCTTGCCTTATCCAGTTTTCTCTGGGTGGCAGGCTCCGTTTTCTCGCCGCCTTCTCCCTGTTTTGCAAAAAACTGCAAATTATATTCCAAAACCATCGTATCACCTACAAAGCATACCAACAATTTTTATGGTGTAAAAACATGTATTACCTGCGTTATAACTTCTTTCATCTCCGAAAAAATAAAATCCGATACCATCGGCAGTGTCTGCACCAGCAGAATCAAAAGAATAATTCCAACAAACACCTGAATCTGCAAACCAATGGAAAACATATTCATCTGCGGCGCCGCTTTCGTCAGTACGCCGAGAATTACATGTATCAAAAGCATACAGCAAAATACCGGCAAGACAATCCGCAGTGCAATCAGAAAGTAGTTCCCCATGAAATTCAGCATAATGTCTTTTAACTCCATCCGAAACACCGCCTGTCCGACATTAAAGTACGAAAAAGAGTCGGTGATTGCCCGGATAATATAATAATGCATATTCGTCACAACAAGCATCAGCATAAGAAAATAGTTATAAATATTTCCCGTAACTGTTACCTGTATGTTCGTGGCCGGATCATACATATTCGCCATCGACAATCCCATCTGCATATCCATAATCTGCCCGGAAAAACTTACAATATAAAAGCAGACATTACACATGAACCCCAGTACCAGTCCTACCACCGTCTCTTTCAGAACCAGCACGGAAAAACCGACTATCCCGGAATAGGACAAGGGAACCACCGGTATTACCTGAATGACGACAATAGACAACAAAATACTGATTCCCGCTTTCATCCGCACCGGTATTGCACTGTAATTTAAAAAGGGCGCCGATAAAACAAAAGCCGACATTCGGACAAGTACTAAAAGATAAAATTCCATGTTTTCAACTGTAAACCTCATCGCTAGCCTCCAACATAGACAGAGAAATTATTGCAGAGTTCCGTAAGAAACTCCACGCAGTTATTCATAATCCAACTGCCGCACAAGAGCAGCGTCAGAAAAATTGCAACCAGCTTTGGCACAAAAGTAAGCGTCTGCTCCTGAATGGATGTAACCGTCTGAAAAATACTAATTATCAGACCAACAATGAGTGACACAAGCAAAAGCGGCGCGGCACACTTAAATATGCACCATACCATATCCTGTGCGATATCCAGTACCTCTGCATCTGTCATCTAACCGCCTCCCATCAGTAAAACGTTTTTACTACCTGACCGATGACTAGATTCCAGCCATCTGCCAGCACAAACAACAATATCTTAAACGGCATGGATATCGTTGTCGGTGGAAGCATCATCATACCCATTGACATCAGAGTTGACGCCACCACCATATCAATAACAATAAATGGTAAATAAATCAAAAATCCAATAATAAATGCTGTACGCAATTCACTGACCATAAACGCCGGAACCAGCACTGCGGTTGATATATCGCCTTCCTTGGAAATATCTACGTCATCGCTCTTTTTCTCAATCTGCATAAAGAGCCGGATGTCCTTCCGGTTCGTCTGCTCAAACATAAAGTTCCGAATCGGCTTCAGCCCGGCATTCAGCGCCTCTTCCTGCGTTATCTCCCCCTTTTCAAACGGCTGGATACAGTCGGTATTTACCTGTGAGATAACCGGTGACATAATAAAAAGTGTCAAAAAAAGCGCCAGTCCAAGCAACACCTGATTAGGGGGCGTGGTCTGCGTTCCCAGTGCGGAACGCACAAAATGAAGCACCACAATAATTCTGGTAAATGATGTCATCATTATCAGAATAAAAGGTGCTATTGACAAAACCGTCAACACAAGAAGCATTTTCATACTTGCCGAAAGGCTGCTGCTCCCCGCATTGGTCGTAATATTAAACTGAAAATCTTCCGGCGAATCGGGATCCTGTACTTCTCCTGTTGTACTACCCTCCTGCTGGTCGATATCTGCTGTCGACTTTACTGCATAAACCTTTGTACTGCAAAAAAAGGTTAATATACATAGCAGAACCAACAGAAATATATAGCGAAATGAAATCTGACATACTTTCTTCTGTGTCTTCATAAATACCAACCTTTTCTATTTTTCATTATTTACATCTGAATCCTCAGACTTTTTAGCTTTTGCAAACTTGCTCAGCATATCTTTAAACGGTATCTGCTGTTGTGTGGACTTTGCTGTAAAATCCAACTGTTCTTCCTCTAACGGTGCAAGAAATGTAATACTCTCTTTCGTAACCCCGATAGAATAATACTTTGAACCAAGCCGGATAATCTGGATATACTTGTTGGGCGCAATCTTAAATGTCTCAATCACCTTAATATTGGCAGACTGTGACTGAACCGCCCCCGACTTTGCAATCCATTTGGTCGCATAGTAAGTAAGTACCAATACAACAACAAAGACCAACAGCACGGCAAGCATCTGCAAAATATTTGAAATCATTTATCAACCAACCGCTTTCTTAACGGCTTCCAAAACACGGTCCGCCTGAAATGGCTTTACGATAAAATCCTTTGCTCCGGATTGAATGGATTCGATAACCATAGCCTGCTGTCCCATAGCAGAACACATAATGACTGTCGCTCCTGCATCTGTTTCTTTAATTTTCTTTAATGCCTGAATACCATCCATCTCAGGCATCGTAATATCCATCATGACAAGATCCGGCTTTGTCTCATTGTATTTTTCAACAGCCTTCAGACCATTCTCAGCTTCCCCAGCCACTTCGTAGCCATTTTTTGTCAGGATGTCTTTAATCATCACTCGCATAAATGCTGCATCATCACATATCAAAACACTTTTTGCCATTGTCTTCTTCCTCCATTAATTAATCTTTGATAATTTCGGTTACTCTGATACCGAAACTCTCCTCAATAACAACAACCTCACCTTTAGCAACAAACTTTCCATTAACAAGAACATCAATCGGCTCCCCTGCCAATTTATCCAGTTCAATGATTGTTCCCGGCGAGAAATCCAATATATCTTTGATGGATTTACTCGTCCTTCCTAATTCAACCGTAACCTCCAGCGGAACATCCATAATCAAATCAATGTTCTCAGGGGCAATGCCATCGAGATTTTGCGGTGGCACAAAATTCTGGAACTGTGCCGGCTGTATATTAAGATCCTGCGGCGGTACTGCATACATTGGCTGCTGCATTCCTGCCATAGGTTGTTGCTGTATATCCATCTGCGGCTGTGGCGCCGGTTGCGGTGTCACAGCCGCAGCAGGTGCAGGCGCCGGTTCTGGCGCTGGTGCAGGCGTCGGTTCCGGTTCCGGTGCTGGTTCTTCCTCTGCCGAAAGCCCTCCTGCATTTGCAAACTGCCTGTATATCATTCTTCCGAAATCAAGTGGGTACAGTTGCATAATCCTACTGTTTACCAAGTCCCCAATTTCCATTTTAAAGGAAACCTGTATAAATGTCTGCCCCATTAAATCCTTTAACTCATCGGCAAACTCTTTTCCAAAATCCACTCTGGTCGCCGTCGGTGGACTGATATCAACCATTTCGTTAATCATGGAAGACATGGATGTCGAAGCGGAACCCATCATCTGGTTCATCGCCTCACAGATTGCACTCAGATGCAGATCCGTGATTTCCGTCTCCGTATTCGTTCCGTCGCCGCCCATCATCAAATCCGTAATCACTTTTACATCCTGCTCTTTCAGTACGAGGACATTTTTCCCTTCAAGCCCCGCTCTGTAGGATATATAAATAAATACACATGGCGTTTCCTGCTGTGCTGCCAATTCTTCCATTGTAATATATGAAACATCCGGCGTCGTAATATCTACCCGGTTATTCACAAGTACAGAAAGCGTTGTTGCTGCTGTCCCCATGCAAATATTCGAAATTTCTCCTACTGCATCGCTTTCTTCGGGAGTCAGCATATCGGAACCTGCAGTCTCTGCCGTCGGCGGTGTGCTTTCACTATTTTCTGGCTCTGATTCAGTTTCAGCATCCATGCCACCTAATAACGCATTGATTTCTTCCTGCGATAACATTCCGTCCATTGCATTACTCCTCTCTATAAATTGTTTTTATTTTTACTGCATAGGAGTCTTCATATGCTCCCGGTATAGCAGAAAATTTCTTAAGATTTCCAACATACACATCCAGCTCATCTTCCAGCTTTGTTCCTACTTTGATAATATCGCCCGGCTGGAGGTGAATAAAATCATTTACGGATATTGCACTTCTACCCATAATGGCACGAACCGGTATCTGCGCCTTTTGAAGCAGGTCCTCCAATACTACACGGTATTCACCATCATCCTTAACCTGTGCAGTAGAATACCAGAACTTCGTATTGACTTTGTCTATAACCGGTTCCAGTACATTATACGGAATACAGACATTCATCAGCCCTTCCACATTACCTACTTTAATATTCATAGTAATAATGGAAGTCATCTCACTCGGCGTGACAAACTGGGCAAACTGGGAATTCGTCTCAATGCGCTCAAGCATCGGTTCAAGCTGCTGAACTCCCTGCCACGGTTCCACAAGCAGATTCGTACAAACAACCATAATACGCTCAATAATCGTCAATTCGATTTCCGTAAATTCCCTGCTTTTCTCTAATGGCTGTCCATCGCCCCCCAGCATCCGGTCTACAATCGCATATCCGAGTCCGGTTGCCAGCTCTATAATAATATTTCCCTCTAACGGAGCAAAATTTACTACTCCAAGCAGTACCGGATTGGACAAGGAATTAGAAAATTCCTGATATGTGGCTGCCTCAGAGTGCATAACCTCGACTTGAACATTTTTCCTTAAATATACCGGAAGATGCGTAGATAAAAGTCTGGCATAATGTTCAAATATAAATACTAATGTTCTTAAATGTTCTTTTGAGAACTTCGATGGTCTGGCAAAGTCATAATCTTTGACCTGCTTTTCCTCCGCCTCATCGCTTTCATCAGGGTTAAACTCACCGTTGCTTAGAGCCGATAACAAGTTATCAATCTCATTTTGCGATAAAACGTCCCCCATAGGAATCTCACCTCACTAATTTGTCATACTTTTCTTCTCTTGAACCCGCCTTATATCATCATATCACATTTTTCAAATAACATAAAGCATTTTTTTAATATATTGACATTTAGTGCTAATCTTTTTCTTAAATATGCCGATATACACAAACTATACATTTAGGAAATCAAAAAGCCCTTCAGTGATATTTCTGCGATACACTTAGTATTGTATTTCTCCCTGATTTTCTTTACTGCTTCCTGCTTTACTTTCGTCTCATCAATTGTCGCTTTTGAGTATTCTCCGATTGTTTCCTTTACGATATCCTGAACATAAATATCCGCTTTCTGCACTTCTTCACTAATTGCACTGTAATCATCCGCCTTTGTGTTGAAGGATACAACGATACCACTCAGCTGAGCGTAGTGTGCCTTATCGGCAGCATCCCCCGGATCCTTCTGAAGGTTAATATTGAGTGGTTTTTCATACTCAATGTTGTACGGCTCAAGATCTCCAACCGTATACTCCTCCTCCTCGGCATCCTTATCCTCTATCTCCAAATCAATGATAGAAGCCACTTTATCTACCAGATTTCCGGTCTTGTTCATCGCCGGCATAACAGAGAATACAAGTACAATAGTAAGTATCAGATTTACCAGCGTTGCCGCCATAATAACGATTGTAAGTATATTTTTTTTCATGAGAATACGTCCTCCTTATTTGTCTGTATATATTTTTAGTTCTACACGACGATTCTGGGCTCTGCCCTTACTCGTATCATTCGACGCCACCGGCTCATAGGAACTCTTTCCAGTAGGCTCCAGCGTTTTTGGAGACAACCCCTTTTCATGTCTCAGATACTCAAACACTTCCGTTGCCCTCGCTGTCGAAAGCCACATATTATTCCGGTATTTCGCACTAGAAATTTTCACATTATCGGTATGCCCTTCTATCTTAATATAATGCGAATCATATATTTTCAGTATATCTCCTACCTTGCTCAATAGCGGCAGCGAAGATTTTTTGATTTCAGCCTCTCCGGAATCAAATAGGATTGCCCCGTTTAAAGAAATCTGAACATACTGATACTGCTTATCGATATTGATATCAATATCATCCTCAATGCTTTTCTTACGAGCTTCCTCTTTTACCTTACCGTAAAGTTCCTCTGTCCGCTGTTGTTTCTCCGCTTCCTGTCTCTTTCTGTACTCATCTTCCTCCTTAGTCTTAGAATCAGATGTTTTCCCCGGTTCATCATCGTTCTGTGTCGCATCTTTCTGACCGGACTTTTCAAATTCATTAAAATATTCAGAAATAGAAACAAGCTGGTCTGTTCCGCTGGCTATAAATGCACCATCATTGACTGCGGCGCCGCCACCGTCAAAAATATTAATACTCTCTGTCATGGAGGTAACCAGCTGTTCATACTTGTCTGCATCTACCGTTGACATGGAAAAAAGCAAAACGAAGAAGCAGAGAAGCAGATTCATCAAATCCGCAAAGGTATTCATCCAACTGGCTGCCGGCGCCTGTTCTTCCTCATGTTTTCTTCGAGCCATTAAGCTTCACCACCTTGCTCCGGACTTCCATTATTTAACACATCGTTCCTGTCCTTTGGAGCAAGGAAGGACTTCAGTTTTTCTTCTATTACCCTTGGGTTCTCACCTGCCTGAATAGATAAAATTCCCTCGCAGATGACCTCCTTCATCATAATTTCCTGTTTGTTCCGTGCACGGAGTTTTGTCGCAATCGGCGTGGCAATCCAGTTTGCCAGCAAAGAACCGTACATAGTAGTTACCAATGCTACCGCCATATTCGGACCAATCGAACTCGGATCGTCCAACAGCTTTAACATGTTAATCAATCCAATCAGGGTACCAATCATACCCCATGCAGGGCCCATGGCTGCTAAGTTATCCCAAAATCCAATTACTTTACCATGCCGCTGTTCGATACACTCCAGCTCCGTCTCTAAAATACTGGATACCAGTTCCTGATCCGTACCATCGACAATCAGCATAATCCCCTTCTTTAAAAAGTCATCATCAATATCCGCGGCAGCTTCTTCCAACTGCAAAAGACCTTCTTTACGGGCAACGTTTGCCAAGTCAATAATTTTATGTATCGTGTCCGCCTCGTTGCTTTCCAGTGTCTTTGTTGTCAGTAAAAAGGACTTTAACGAATTCACAAAATCTCCAATGCTGCCTGACATCGTCATCATACACATTAGGGAACCACAAATCGTAATCAAGAAGGACGACATATCCCAGAAGTTCCCTAATGCGGCAAAGCCCTGATCTCCCGAAACGATACCGTATACTACGGCTGCCGCACAACCGACGATACCGATTATTGTTGCTATATCCAAATTTACACCACCTTAAATATTACAGTATATTTCTTTCTTATACAATTTTACTAAATTTTTTATCTCTTGTCTACTTTCTTTTACAATTATTTTTCTTCCTGTCGTCAGAGTAATCACCGTGTCGGGCGTTTCCTCTACAAATTCTATTAAATCCGTATTCACTGTCAGAACCGTCCCATTCATTCTTGTTACATCAATCATGCCAATCTCCTAAAACACATGGTAAATGGGTAACTGTTGCCAGTTACCCATTATATTTAACCTTAAACTAAACTATCATCCGGCTGTCACATTAGCGCTTCAGGTTGACCAGTTCCTCTAACATCGTATCGGACGTCGTGATAACACGGGAGTTCGCCTGAAAACCACGCTGTGTTGTAATCATGTTCGTAAATTCCGTTGCAAGGTCAACGTCTGACATCTCCAGTGCGCCGATTGCAAACTTACCAACGGTCGAGATATCCACTCCAATCCCGTCAAAATCTCCGGAGTTCAGCGTCGCTGCATACATGCTGTTGCCGACTGACTCAAGACCGGAAGGGTTCGGGAAGGTTGCCACTGCAATCTGTCCGAGCAGCTTCTTATCACCGTTGCTGTAAACACCATAAATTTTTCCGTCTGTCTGAACCGAGAAACCACCTAAGTTTCCTGCCGCATTACCGGCGCCCTCGTAGTCATTTGACGCATCACCACGTTTCGGATCCAGTGTACACTGTCCGTCCGTCGCGTACATAGTAAGCGTCGAGAAATCAATATCCACACCGCTCAATGGGAATGGATTATCTTCCTCATTGTTATTCAGTGTCAGATTCAATGCCTTTCCGTCCTCACTGGAAACAGAAACAAACGTTCCCGCAGAACCATTAAAGAGCAGCGTCGGCCATGTAACACCCTCAAACGTTATATTTCCTGCCGCATCTACATCATATTCAATATCCTCGCCGCCAAAATTGATCGTCTGCTCTGTTTTTGCATATGATTTGTTTCCTGTCGTCTCATCTGTTGTTTCCTCTTTCAGAATCGACTTACCATTCGGTCCCAGAATATCAGTTATCCGGACTGAATAAGTGCAATCCTTCTTATCTCCATCCGCAGCAGCTTTGATAATACTCAATTTTACCTGATGAAGCTGGCCGAGATTGTCATAGAAGGAAACCGCTGTCGGTGTACCCTCTCCATCCTCACTGTACTGTACTTTCGGGTCTTTTTCATCAATATTACCTGTCAGGGTAGCCTTTGTTGTCGGTCTCGGATCCGAATAAGCGTTTTCTCCTCCCATCAGATTCAGAGGAGCTGCTGTATCCTTACGGATATCGCCATTTTCATCTACGCCCCAGCCGAGTACGGTGGCGCCGTTTGTCGTACAGTACAGAGTGCCATTCGCATCAATATCGAGTGCACCGGATTTTGTAAAGTACGTATTTCCGTTACTTCTCACTATCAGAAAGGCATCACCGTTAATCATAACGTCCATACCGCGGTCGGTACGCTGGGTAGCACCGGTTCCGCTCAAATCTACCGTAATTGCTGCCACGTTTGCACCAAGACCAATCTGAATGGCATTGGTTCCGGCTGCACCGGTCGCTGCATTTGGACCAGAAGCATTCTGTGTCGTCTGATAAAATACATCGGTAAAGTTTACCGAACCGCCACGGAAACCAACGGTACTTACGTTTGAAATATTGTTACCAATTACGTCCATCTTTGTCTGATGAACCTTCAATCCGGAAATTCCGGAATACAATGATCTCATCATAATGAATCACCCTCCAATATCATTTTGTACACCTTATCTGTCATTCAAAGGTGTTATGCTTCCTCGTAAGGGCCAGCATAGTATTTGTTTTCTTTGTTTCCTGTTAGTTAATTATCGCTCCATCGATATTCGTAAACACTGCATGGTCTGTATCATTTACTGCGGTTATCACGGTATTGCTCTTTACATTTACGATAAACGCCAGATTATCTACCATAACAAGAGATTCTTTCATCCCTTTTGCCTTTGCCTGACTGGTCGCATCCTGAAGTCTTGCCTTCTGTTCTTCCGACATATCTATATTTCTTGTCTCCAGACGCTGCGACGCATGTTTGGAAAATTTAATCTGGTTTGCCGTACCTGTAAGGATATCCGCAAAAGACTGTGCAGCCTTTGCCTCCCTGCTTTCCGGCGAATTTACCTGCCCCGGTACCAGTTGGTTCCGAATCTGCTCAATGGATGTATAATTTGTATTCTTTACATTCATATCGCTTCAACCTCCCCTCAGGCATCTCCTTCATTTTCATCCGGTTTTTTTTCATCGTCCGGCTCAGTCGGTTCTTCCGGTTCTGTCGGCTCTTCCGGCTCCGGATCATTGATACCGCTGTTTGTTACCTTTACCGTAACCTTATCCGTAATCGCTGTTCCGTACGGATCGTCAAAGTAGAATCCCAGATAATAGCTTCCCGCTGCCAATTCCTTAAAGGCTTCCGGTGCTATCGTAAGCACGCCGTCCTCATACTTCAAGTATTTTGAATCAATGTAACCGCCATTTACTGCTACGGCAACACTGCTTGCCTCATATCCATTGCTTCCCAGCTTGATTTTTATCTTTGTCTCGCCCGGATTTGCCTTGTCATAGACAAGATTTGCTGCCTCTACGGATGGCAGATTGGATTTCACTGCATATGCGGTATCCATTACCTGTACCAAATCTTCAATGGAATATGAATTTCCGTCGATGGATAAGTATGCCTCTCCATTTTTAATTTCTACATAATCTACTGTACCACGTACTTCTTTTGACTGTCCCGACGCATCGGATTTCTGGACAATAACTGCTTTTCCAACCAGACTGTATGCCGATGAATTCGAAAATGCCGTATTCAGATTTGTCATCTGCTCTAATGCGGAGAACTGTGCGAGCTGTGAAATAAACTCTGTGTCACTCTGTGGATTTAACGGATCCTGATTGGATAACTGACACACAAGTAACTGAAGAAATTCGTCCTTGCCAAGTTCGCTGGAACCTCTTACCTTAGATACCTCGGCGGCGTCTCTGTTCGCATATGTCAGTTCGTCTAACGATGTTGTCAAATCGGTACTGTTTACTCCTGCCATATTTGCCTCCTTTCTTTTATGCCGTGTAGTCTACTACACTGTTTACGTCTCTCCTTGCTGTTTCTGTCATTCCGGTTTCGGCGCTGTCATCCTCTGTATCTGTTCCTAATTCGGAATCTGTACGGAACCTGCGGCCTCCGGAACGTTTTCCCGGCTGTCCCTGTTCCTGACCGTTTTCTTTCTTCAAGCTGAATTCAGAAACGGTAACCTCTACTGCCTCTACCTTAAGTCCCTGTTCATCAAAGCTTTCCTTCAAGCTAATCATCTGGCTTTCCAGAGCTTCCTTTACCATCTGGTTTTCTACTACCAGTCTGGCTGTCGCTACTCCGTTTGCGGATGATACATGAAGCTGAACCCTTCCAAGGCTTGCCGGATTTAACTGTAACTCCATACTGGTCGTCTCCGGTAATACCCGGATTCTTACCTGCGTCACTACCTGCTCTACGATATGTGTCATCGTCCTGCTTGCGGAAGCTGCTGCCTCTGTCCCATTCTGCTCGAATGCCTGTGACAATTTTTCGGTGAATAAATTCGCCGCCGTCTCAGCACCTGCACCCCGGTTATCAGCAGAAACCGTTTTCGTCTGTGTCAGTGTACCAGTCTGACTCTGCTCACTACCGGCTTCTGTTCCGGCTTCGCCTGTCTGGTCTTCCACGAGAACCGTAAGCGTATCGGAAGCCTCTACCATAGAATCCTGATTAAGCAGATTATCCTCTGCTGCACTGCCATCCTCCTGCATAACTGCTTTCTCCTGTCCGGCTGTCAATGCCTGTTCAAGACGTTCCAAAAAGTCTGGCATCAAAGATTTTTCAATATCGGCAAGTTCCTCCGGTGCAACACCGAAGCCTTCTGCCAGAATGTCCTGAAGCTGTTCTGTCAGCTGTGACAATTCACCATTCAGAATACTATTTGTCAAAAATGCTGCCTCATCTGTCACTCCGTGTACTCCAAGAACAAGACTTTGCAGGGCATCCTGATTGATTACTGTCAAATCCCCGTTCTGAATTCCGAACAATAAATCCTGTAGCTGGATTCCGATTTGTTCAAAAATGTCCTGAAGCTCCTCCTCGGATAAGCCAAATGTCTTTTTCAGCACTGCCATTGCCTGCTCTGTCATATCAGACACATCCAGTGTCTCTATGTCCGCGGTATCATCCTTTCCGCTGTTTGTCAAATCCAGCTTCTGGTTATCCTTTGGCTGTCCGCCTATTTTATCCTTGACAGAACCCTGCTGTGATGTCTCTCCGGCTTTCCTGACTGTCATATCCTTTGCATCAGCTGCTGCGTTGCCCGACATATCATTTTTCCCAAAATCCTTACTGCTTACCTTAGATGCATGATTTGTCATAAAGCTGTCAAAAGCGGCGTCGTTTGCCTTGGTGCTCTTTGCTGATGCTGTACCGGTCATTCCCGGCATAATAATGGAAATTCCCTGAGTCTTCATTTTAACCCTCCTTTCTTTAAATTTTTTTACAAGGTGTATATCGGCAATTTCTTACTGCCGCTTAATACCAAATATATTTTTGTCACGGATAAACTGCGCTCTTTTACTTTTTCATCGCCGTCATCTTTGTCGTGACCTGTGCCGCTGTCGTCGGCTGCATGTTCTGAAGAATCAACGCGCTCTTGGAAGCCTGCATACAATCCATAATACTTGCCACCAAGGTCAAATCATTCGACATTTCTTCCATAACCGCCGCCGCACTTTCCGGCGTCATCTTTGCATACGTATCCGCCTGATCTTTGATTTCCTGACTGTATTCAAATCTTCTGCAGACCTCACGGTAAATTTCCTCGGCGTTATCCGGCTCGATTTCCTCGTAAAACTTCTTATACTCCTCGGTATCCGGCGCTTTTGAATTATATACCACATTCTGGTCAAATTCCTTTACCCGTTCAGCAAACTTTTTCTGGTTGTCCTCAAATTTCTTTAACCGTGCTACTTCTGCCCGGAGTTGCTCTACCTCGCTGCCATTTGCACTGTCCGAACTGCTTGTCGCCGCCAACTGGCTTTCCAGCTCTTTAATTCTGGCATTTGCTTCCGTCAGATTATCATACTCTTTTGATGCCTGCGGCGATTCCTCTGAATCCGGATTCGGAAGAATCCAATTTATGACCGGCACATCCTTCAAGACCGGATAGAGAACCTCACTTCCGAAATTTCCTACGTCCAATTTAATCAAAACACCGAAAATTCCGAGCCAAATCAGCACAATTACGGTGACAATCAGCACAGTAACGATTTTACTGCCCGCGCTCTCGTCGTTTGTAATCTGCTCGGAATCTTTGTTTTTATCCTTCTTTGCCATACTATGTACCTCCTTCTATTTTGAAACGCGGCCGCCGTAACGGTAGCTCACCAGTTCGTCTACTTCCTTTTGCTCCTTCTGGTTTTCTTCCTCTAAAAATGCCGCATATGCCTTTTCTCTCAGTTTTTCAAATGTTTTCCGCTCAATCATCGCTTCATTCAGACGCCGTCTCGCCACCTCGACTTCCTTCTCCCGCTGGCGGACTACCAGTTCCTGCTGGCGGACATACATTTTTAGTATTTCCACTGCTTCCTTTCGCTCACGGATTTTTTCCAAATCAAGAACAGCTTCCATTTCTTCCCTGAGTTCTTCCTCTGCCGCCCTCTGTCTGCCTTTTAACATTTCCCATTCTTCTTCTGCTTCCAATAGGCGCAGATTCGCACGGCTGTAGTTATTCTTTTCCTGCTCCTCCAGCTTTTCCTTCATATCGAGGAGATTCTGCATTGAAAAAATAAACCTTGCCATTATCCTGCCTCATCTCCCTGCAAAGACTGTTCATCAAAAATATCTGCCATTTCCTTCACTATATCATCAAATAAAAACTTTTCGTCTGTTCTCTGACACAAAAAAGCATTAACCGCATCAATTTTTTCGATTGCAAAATCAATAGACGGGTTGGAGCCGGATTTGTACGCCCCAATGTTAATTAAGTCTTCTGCTTCCCGGTAGGTGGCAAGAACATTTTTCATCTGTCCCGCCAGCTCCTTGTGTTCCTCTGTGGCAACAGCGCTCATTACACGAGATATACTTGCCAGTACATCCACTGCCGGATAGTGATTTTTCTGCGCCATACTCCGGGACAGCACAATGTGTCCATCCAGAATACCACGCGCTGTATCAGCAATCGGCTCATTGAAATCATCCCCATCTACCAGTACCGCATACAGTCCGGTGATGGAGCCTTTGTCAGAATTTCCTGCCCTCTCCAACAGTTTCGGCATTTCTGCATATACACTCGGCGGATATCCCCTTGATACCGGAGGCTCCCCGGAAGCCAGCCCAATCTCACGCTGTGCCATGGAAAACCTTGTCAGATTATCCATCATCAGCAATACGTCTTTTCCTTTGTCGCGAAAATATTCCGCTACTGCCGTCGCAGTCTTCGCCGCTTTATTTCGAATCAGCGCCGGCTTGTCAGAGGTTGCCACCACAACGACCGAACGCTTCATTCCTTCCTCGCCTAAATCCCTCTCGATAAACTCCCGCACCTCTCTGCCACGCTCTCCAATCAATGCAATCACGTTGACATCCGCTTTTGTATTCCTCGCAAACATTCCCATCAGAGTACTTTTTCCAACTCCACTTCCGGCAAAAATTCCGATACGCTGTCCCTTGCCAACCGTAATCATACCATCTACCGACTTTACCCCAAGAGGAAGAACTTCATCAATCAACTCTCTCGTCAGCGGATCGGGCGGAGCTGCCTCGACCGAATATCTCGGACACCATTCACCCAGCTCTTTCGTTGTCATCGGCTTGCCTACGCCATCTAATGTACAGCCCAGAAGTTCGTCGCTCACTGCTACCTGCAATGGAGCCCCTGTATTTTCTACCCAGCTTCCCAGTCCAACGCCCTCTACGTTATCGTATGGCATCAAAAGAACCCTGTCATCACGGAAACCAACCACTTCCGCTTTCACGGGTTCACTCTTTGTGTTCGATTTAATCAGGCATAAGTCATTTAGTTTGGCGCTCGGACCGATTGACTCAATCGTCAGTCCAACCACCTTGGCGACCTTTCCCAACTGACTGGAAAAGCCTTTTTCTGTCAATGCCTCATATTTTTCAAAATTTATCGGAATCATGTAATCAATCCTTCAAAAATTATTAGGCAAGCATACGAAGTGTGCTGACCAGATTATCCAACTGGGTTTTAAATCCACAATCTACCATCTGGGTATCCGTTTCTATTATACATTCATCCTTTCCCAGTCCTTTTTCTTCCTGCACTTCAATGGAAGCCCCCAGCCCCGCCTTCTCGGCAAGCTCATCCTTATTCCCCTCAACTAAAAGCATATCTTCCGGCGAAACCCTTATCACATAGCGTTTTGCCGGCTCCATATCAGCAATGCCGCTTCGAATCAGATGCAGCATGACGTCTTTCTGGTCTGACAAAAGAACTCCTGTTATTTTCTGCACTAAGGAACAAAGCACCTCCACATACCGGGACTCTACACCCGAAATCAGTTCTTTGTATTCCTGTTCCTGTGCGATCCGGCTCTCCTCTAACTCCTGTCTCGCCGCACTGATTTCCTCTGCCGCTTTGGCAAGCCCTTCCTCACGGCCTTCTGCCACACCTTCCTCATAGGCGGCCTGCCGTACCTGTTCTGCACTGTCCTCCGCCTCCTGAATCAGCGTTTCCGCCTTCTGTCTGGCTTCCGACAGTACCTGCTCTGCCGCTTCCTCTGCTTCTTTCGTTTTCTCAGCAAGCATTTCATCAAAGTTTACAACCGGAACACCCGGCGCAAAGTCCTCTGTAGCAGCCATCTCCTGCTTCTGTTCTACTTCCTCCAATGTTTTTACAAGGACTTTGGATTTCTTTTCCAAAGGCGCAAAATTCTCCGCCTTTTTTTCATAATCAATAACGCGTGCCTCTTTATTAGAAAAATCGACAAACGAATATTTAATCAGATTAGACAATAATCTCGTCACCTCCGCCACGGGAAATAACAATTTCAGCGGAATCCTCCAGCTTACGGATTACATTAACAATCTTCTGCTGTGCTTCCTCAACATCCTTCAAACGAACTGGTCCCATATATTCCATATCCTCACGAATCATATCGGCAAGACGGGAAGACATGTTATTGAAGATAACATTCTGGACTTCTTCGTTTGCATTTTTGAGCGCCACTGCCAGCTCACTATGCTCAACCTCACGGAGAACACGCTGAATCGAGCGGTCATCCAGCATAAGAATATCCTCGAATACAAACATCTTTTTGCGGATTTCGTCGGCAAGTTCCGGCTCCTCGATTTCGAGGTTTTCCATAATATGTTTTTCTGTTCCTCGGTCTACTGTGTTCAATACCTCGACTACAGAATCTACACCACCGACAATGGTGTAATCCTGACTGACAAGATTTGCCAGCTTCTGCTCCAGTATATTCTCTACTTCCTTAATAACATCCGGTGATGTACGATCCATCATAGCGATACGCTTCGCTACATCCGTCTGCTTATCCGGCGTCAATGAGCCGATGATGCCGGCCGCCTGCTGTGGAGACAGATAAGATAAAATAAGTGCAATCGTCTGCGGATGCTCATCCTGTATAAAGTTAAGTATCTGTGATGCCTCCGTTTTCCGTATAAACTCAAACGGCCGAACCTGAAGAGATGCTGTCAGCTTACCAAGCACTTCTCTTGCCTTGTCATCACCAAGTGCCTTCTGCAACAGGTCTTTTGCATAGCCAATACCACCCTCTGCGATATACTGCTGTGCCAGACATACTTCATAAAACTCGTTCAGCACTTCCTCCTTCTGTGACGGAGGTACACTTCGGATATTTGCAATCTCTAATGTCAACTGCTCAATCTCATCTTCCTTCAGATGTTTGAAAATATCAGATGCTTTCTCAGGTCCCAGTGTAATAAGCAATATCGCTGCTTTCTGAAGACCATCCAGTTCAGATGTACTGCTGCTCATTTACATACCTCCCCAATCATCGTTGATCCAGTTGCGGAGAAGAAGTGCCACCGCTTCCGGATTATCCTCAACAAACTTCTCTATCATCGCCCTTGTCTCTGATTTTTCACCAAGTTCGATTTCTTCTAGTTTCTCATCTTCACGCGTAGTTGCCAGCAAGTCCTCTACCGACAGCTCCGGCTCCAGCTCTGTCACCTCTACCGGAGAGGTACCCTTTATGATAACAAATACAAGCAGTCCCGCAATCAGAACCGTCAGTATTATCATCAGGTAATTGGATATATTATCGCTAAAGGAGCCCTCTGTTGCCGCCTCGTAAACTGGCTTCTGGTAAGCCTGAATCTGGATATTGTTCTCAGCAATACCAGTTGCCGCCGCAACGAGCTGCGTGATTTCCTGCGGCACTTCCAGAGTTGTCACGGCACTGTTCTGAGCCACATACTCCTCAAAGCTCATATCATCTAACAGCCCCTGTGCATCCAGTGCCTCCTCGGTCACAACATTATACTGTGTCAAAACAAGCGCAATCGAAGAATCTTCTTCCCGGACTGCTCCGACCTCACGCTTAATATTCTGAACGGTCTCATTCGGCAGGTAATTATACTTATCCAGAATGGTCTCCGTATTTGTCGAGCCATTGGTCTGGATCATCGTATCTGTCTCATCGCCGTTCGAGTCTGTACCCGGAACTCCTCCGGAACCAGAGGTTCCTGTCGATTTATAATTATAAGAACTGGAATACAGTCCCTGGTCCTGTCCTTCGTTTGCCGTATAAGTCTTAACAAGCTCCGTAATTTCATCCATATTGAACATAATATGGGAGCTTCCAATCTGAACATCATCATATCCCGCGCTCAAAAGCAAATCGCTTACATTTTTTGCAAAAGTATTGCGCAGCTTCTCAACATAGTCGGCACTTGTCGTGACAGAACCTCCCAATGTATTATCTTCCTTTGCACCGTAGAGCAGTTTTCCTGCCGTATCCGTAATAATAATGTTATCCGTTGTCTTATTTCCTACTGCGTTTGCCAGATAATAAGCAATCGCTGTCGCCGTCTCCGAATTCATCTCAACTCCCTTTTTCAGTTTAAAGGAGACACTGACCGCTGTTTCTTTTTTCTCCGAAAAAATAGTGCCATCGTCCGCCGGGCGGTTTACATATACGGTGGCATCCTCTACTCCGTCAAAGTTCATCAATCCGGTGCGGATCGACGCCTGCAGCGCAAGCGTAACCTTCGTGCTCTTTTCTGCTGAGGACGTTGTCATACTGTTATCCAATGCATCCTCCCACGTCATGCCTTCGCTGGTAACCTTATTTGCACCCATTAAAAGAACAGCATCGGAATACTGGGATTGTTCCACACTGAAACTCGTATTTCCATTGCTGTCCGAAGTCTTTTCATAGTTTATGCCCCCGGCGTCCAGTGCACTGGCAAACTCACTGGCCGTATCTCCGCCCAGTGTTACCAGATTTGTATAGACCGGTCTTGTCAAAAAATATCCTAAAAGAACCAACGCAAAAAAGATTGCCAATGCTACACAGACAATAATTGTTTTCTGCTTGGTTGTATATTTATTCCAAAGCTCAAGGATTTTATCCTTGAAGGCTATCAGTTGATCCATCATATGTTTCATCGCTCCCCAAAACTATGTGTTTTTTATACTGTAAAATCAGAACTGAAGATTCATGAGAGTTTTGTAAGCTTCAATCGCTGTATTTTTCACAGCCACGGTATACTGAAGAGAAACATTCGCCTTCTGCTGGGCAATCATTAAATCATGCAAGCTGTCAGACTGCCCCATCGCATACTTTATCTCCTCTACTTCCGCTTTATTCGAATAATCCTCTGTCTGATTTACCAGTTTCATAGCTGAGTTAAGCAAATTGTCAAAACTGGCAGTCCCCTCATTCTCCGACGCCTGTGTCATTGGGTTTACAGATTGGTATCGGCTGACATCTTCCAGCCGGTTAATTGCTGCTATATTTGTGATATCCATTTACTTCGGCCTCCATTATTATGACTGTCCAATATTTAATGCTTTCAATGCCATGCCTTTTGTTGAATTCAGCACGGTCACATTTGCCTCGTACGCACGCGTGGCATCAATCATATTTGTCATTTCCGTTACTGTGTTTACGTTTGGATAAGTTACATAACCATCCTCATTGGCATCCGGGTGGGAAGGATCATATACCATATTCCCCTGCGACTCATCTTCAACAATCCGGGTTACCTTTACACCCTTTCCAATATGCACATTTGCCAGACTCAGACTCTCATCAAAGGTCGGATAGCTTTTCTCCTCAAACAGTACCGTCTTTCGTTTATATACATTACCATTCTTATCACGTGTCGTGTTGACATTCGCAATATTTCCCGCTATGGTATCCATTCTGGTCTGCTGTGCCGTCATGCCGGTGGCACTCATATCCATTGCCCCAAATACTGACATCTGAAATCCCCCTTTTCAATTTTCTGTTATCGTAATGTTATCTTTTTTAATTTAATTAACTCGTCCTTGTTGCTGTTTTCATCCGGCCAAACTCATTATTGATAGAATCCATAAGCGTATAATACTTTAACTGATTCTTTGCCAGTTCAACATTTTCTGTGCTGAGATCCACGTTGTTGCCGTCAAGACGGTAACTGAGATTCGCCTGCTCCGTATAAGTAGTGGCATTAAGCCCATCCAAGTCAATCGTACTTACTGTCTCATCCAGCGAATCCGTACCCGCAACCGCATTGGCAAGATATGTTTCAAACTGTACATCTTTACGCTTATAATTCGGCGTATCGGCATTGGCAATATTATTTGCCAGCACATCATTCCGAATCCAACTTGCATCAGCCGCTTTATCCAGAACATTGATGTAGTTATAAGCATTTGATAAAACCATACGACACTTCCTTTCTTAGAAAAACGCAAACGGTATCATGACTTCGTTTCACAATTTCCTTTGCGTTTATGAATTCCATTTCTCCTTATCATAATTGTCAAATCCCGTATATACGATGTCATTCAACACCTCGATATGAGTTCCTTTCATACCAGAGGATTTCGTCTTAATCAGCCCGGCACTTTCCAACTTACGAAGTGCATTCACAATGACCGTCCTTGTTATACCAACTTTTCCGGCAAGCTTGCTTGTCACAATCATTCCATCTTTACCGTCAAGCTCATGGACAACGTAGACAACGGCCTTCTGTTCTAACGGAGTTAGTGTAGTAAGAGCAGAAGAAAAATTTTTCTGCTTATGTTTCTCCAAATCCGACTCTATTTGGACTGACCTCGTCATCTCAAGCCCAACCACTGTTGTACTATATTCACATAAGATGATATCTTCAATGCAGAAAGCCTCCTGCCTTCTGTATAAAAATAACGTACCAAGACGCTCACCGCCAATACTGATTGGCGTAATTAACGCTTCAAAATCCCTCGTTTCTTCTTTTGGGAATCCCAGCACCTCTAAATTTACGTTTTCTTTCGTTGACAATACATTAAGAAAACGCTCATTCAGCTTCGTTTCTATATAATTTCCACGTCTGCCACAAAAACTATGAATTGTCTCTCCCTCATCAGTAAAATAAGTCCCTAGCAGTTTTCCCTTGCTGCTGATAACAAACACGTTTGCAATAAGAATCTGTCCTAATACGGAACATATATCAGCAAAAGCCACTTTTGAAGTATGCTGGTCGTTAAGAAGTCTGTTTATTCTACGAGTTTTGTCTAACAGCTCAATACTCATTCCATCCTCCTCATTACAACTAGCTGACACAATTACTCTAAACAACATATTACCATAAAGAAGAATAATTGACAAGCACTAACTCTTAGGTGATAGAGTAAATTTACTGTCAGTT
>DEUM01000060.1 GCA_002362575.1 Lachnoclostridium sp. UBA3262
TAGGTAATAGACGACTGGGAGGTTGCTTTTCAGTATGTCAGTGAAATTGAAAAAATCTGGAATGCAGAGATTACTTCCCATAAAGAGAATGGGTATATCGTGAAAAATGCAGGCTGGAATTCGGATATCCCGGTAGACGGCACGATATCGTTTGGGATGATTGTTTCTTACGATAGTGAATTTACTTATCCGACGGAATACTACCTCACCCGTGAGTGCATGGCGGTGGCGAACGAAGACTATACCATGGAGTACACAGAGGAAGCCCGGTGGGATAACCATGTAAAAGGAAAGATTTCTATCTCAAACAAGGGAAGCCGCGTTATCGAGGACTGGAAACTGAACCTTGACAGTAACTTGAAAATTGAAAGCATATGGGATGCCTCCGTCCTCTCTACCTATGAAACTATCCAGTGCATAGACAATGCGGAAAAGAACTGTAATATCGGCGTCGGGAAAACAGTCGAGTTTGGATTTATTGCTTCCTGTCACTGATTCCTAAGGAAGATAAGAATACAGAAAAGGAATGGGAGTTAGAAGGGTGTCATATCAATGGCGATTATCTGGATTTTGGAGTTACAGCCTGTAAAACAGGGAAAAGAAAATACAGTATATTCACTATATAAAGAAAAGTGAGTTTTAGAAAATAGCAAGGAGGAAACTATTATGAAAAAAAGTCTATCAGTATTTCTTATTTTATCGCTGTTATTATCCACTATTTTGATACCAGCGCAATTACAGGCAGAGGAAAAAGAGGAGGAGATAAATAATACAATTACCTGTGAATGGCAGGATAATAATAAAACATTAGTCTTAAAGGGAAAGGGAAGGCTCGCTGATTCGGAATGGGTAAATAAAGTGAAAGTTTGGTATCCGACGCTGGAAAAGTTGGTAATTAGTGAGGGAATTACATCAATAGGCACTGGTTATGTAAATGAATTTATTTCGGAAAAGATAAAGAGCTTGGTATTCCCAGAAGGTTTACAAGTATTAGAAAGTGGAGTACTTTTTTCCTGTGAAAAAAATATACAAAATATTAAGCTCCCTTCTACATTAAAAAGAATTGAAAATGGTGCGATTACCGTAGCTGAAGGTCTAATGTCATTAAAAATTCCTGATTCGGTTACTTATATTGGGGAAGATAATTTTACATATTGCCCATATTTAAAGAAACTGACTTTGCCCAAATCTTTAAAAGAATGTAAGACAACTATGGTACAGTGCCCAGCCCTCAAAACGGTGGTAAACCGTTCTTCGCTTTCAATCCCTCTGGATAATTGTAAAAAAAGGAAAACTTGGTATGTAGACGGAAAGAAAAAAAGCAAAGTTCCAGCAGGGGAAACGGCAAAGTCGAAAGGGAAAAAATATAAAATTAAATATGATTTAAAAGGAGGAAAGGCGAAATGCAAACTTCCGAAAACATACCGCTATGGCAGCGATTTAAAACTTCCAATGAAAAAGATTTTTAAGAAGGGATATTACCTTTTAGCATGGAGGATAGAGGAGTTTGAAAACAGCCATTATCCATATCATTCCAGCATAGGGGTATCTACACACGGAACAGTAAAACCGAGCCCAATCTGGATTAAGTATAAGGTAAAAAATGTAAAAGGGAAAAAAATAAAAATATCTGTTGAAGGTCATAAAAAGGTATCGGCTGCTGGATTTATCACACGCTACGCGACCAAAAAAGATATGTCAAATGCGAAATATTGTCCGTCGGATGGTTTTGGAAATGACCTTACTTGGGGCAGGAAAACGAGCAAATATACACTAAAAGGACTAAAAAAGGGGAAGAAATATTACATCCAAATAGCAGCAAGATATAGTGAGGATATTGGACCGTGGTGTGGTAAACGTTGTGTGAAAGTAAAAAAGTAATCAGCAAGAAATAGTATGGCTTCTTGGAACTATATTTTAGAAAAAACAGTCTGGCAAATTTGCTTGCCAGACTGTTTGCAATTCTTATTCTATTTCCATATCGGCAAAGAAAACAGGTAATTTCTCCTTAAATTCTTTTAGTGCGATATTTGCAATTTCCCTCATCTGTGGGTGTGCATGAGAATCGCACCGCAGATGAAAGAAGTTTCTCCACGAGCGTAGGTTCATCGTGACAACAATTTCTGTCTTCAGGCTGTTTGGCAGGATGGAGCGTGCTTCCTGCGGAGTGGCTCCAAGCTGCAGCATACGGAAATAGGATTTTTCTGCATACTCCATTGCCTCTGTCCATACCTCGTATTTGGCACGGTCATTCTCTTTGGATAAATCATACTCAAATCCACTTGCCAAATCAATGACGGTAACCTGATTGTTAAACTTGTCCCCGGCATAGTTACAGTAACGAGTGCTTTCCTGACTATAGCTGGCGATACGGTGGCGGACAATCTCATGGGTAATGCCGCGGTCACAAATCATACGCACAGTAACCGACTCATGTTCAATGACGGATTCGTGTCCCCGGTTCAGAATATTTCGGATAAAGCGTTCAGCAGATTCCTCTGTAATTTTCCCTTCGCTTTTATAGCAGACACGACCTATTTTTTCTATTTTACGAATCATTTCATCGTAATCTTTCATATCAATGATTTCGATACTTGGTTTAATAACGTTCATCCTTCTCCTCCTCTTATTATAGTATACAAGAAGTTCGACAGGAAAACAATAAGTATTTTCCAGTTGACTTTTTGAAACGACGATACTATAATAACGATAACACGTTGATGAGACGAGTAGGACGTGAAACATGCCAGAGAGAGGCACACTGCCCGGTAGGTCATCGGGCTTTGCTGGAAGTGCTTTCATGGGAAGCGTTTGAAAACTACCTCGGAGTGGCCCCAATCCGGCCCGGTGGACGCCGTTATCGTCAGAATGAAGCCGGGAAATTTTTGATATGAAGAATGTCAGGATTTCCAAAAAGGGTGGAACCGCGAGATGATACAGCCTCGTCCCTTCTTAAATGACAAGAAGTTGGGATGGGGCTTTTTGTATGGTGAATAAATTACACATCCAAATTTTGAAAAGGAAGGAATGAATGGAATGAAGGTAACATTAAAGGACGGTTCAAGCAAAGAGTATGCACAGGCAATGCCGATTATTGATATTGCAAAGGACATTAGCGAAGGGCTTGCCAGAGTGGCATGTGCGGCTGAGCTTGACGGAAAAGTAGTGGATTTGAGAACAGAAGTTGAGGGGGAGCATACCCTGAATATTTTGACATTTGACAGCGATGAGGGAAAAGCGGCATATCGCCATACTGCATCCCATGTACTGGCACAGGCGATAAAACGGTTATATCCTGAGGCAAAGTGTGCCATTGGGCCGTCAATTGAGGATGGTTTCTATTATGATTTTGACATGGAATCCCTCGACAGAGAGGCACTGGATAAGATAGAAAAAGAGATGAAGAAGATAGTGAAGGAGGGTGCTGCTCTGGAACGTTTTACCCTGCCGCGGGAGGAAGCCATTGAATTGATGAAAAAGAGGGAGGAGCCATATAAGGTTGAGCTGATTGAAGATTTGCCGGAGGACGCCGAGATTTCTTTTTACCAGCAGGGCGAATATATTGACTTGTGTGCAGGCCCGCACCTGATGAGCACAAAGCCGTTAAAGGCGATGAAATTGATATCTTCTTCCGGTGCTTACTGGAGAGGGAGTGAGAAAAATAAAATGCTTACCCGTGTATATGGTACAGCATATACGAAGAAAGCGGATTTAGAGGCGCATCTGGCGCATTTAGAGGATATTAAAAAGCGCGACCACAATAAGCTGGGGCGTGAGCTGGAGCTGTTTACAACGGTGGATGTTATCGGACAGGGACTTCCGCTTCTCATGCCAAAGGGCGTCCAGATTATCCAGACGCTTCAGAGATGGATTGAGGATGAAGAAGAAAAGCGCGGCTATATGAGAACAAAAACGCCGCTTATGGCAAAATCCGATTTGTACAAAATTTCCGGTCATTGGGACCATTATAAGGAAGGGATGTTTGTACTGGGGGATGAAGAAAAGGACAAAGAAGTATTTGCCCTGCGCCCGATGACATGTCCTTTCCAGTATTATGTTTTTAAGGCAAGCCAGAAATCCTACCGTGATTTGCCGTGCCGCTATGGGGAGACTTCTACCCTGTTCCGGAATGAGGATTCGGGGGAAATGCATGGACTGACAAGGGTAAGGCAGTTTACGATTTCCGAGGGGCATTTGATTGTAAGGCCGGACCAGATGGTGCAGGAGTTTAAGGACTGTATCGCACTGGCGCAGTATTGTCTGCAGACTCTCGGCGTTGAGGAGGATGTGACGTATCATTTATCGAAATGGGATCCTGAGAACCCGGAGAAATATATAGGCGAGCCGGAGGTCTGGGAAGAAACGGAGGGACATATCCGGAATATTCTGGAGGAGCTGGAAATCCCATTTACGGAAGATGTAGGAGAAGCTGCTTTCTATGGTCCAAAGGTAGACATCAACACAAAGAATGTATATGGTAAGGAAGATACAATGATTACCATTCAGTGGGATGCGCTGCTTGCAGAACAGTTTGATATGTATTATATTGATGAAAAGGGAGATAAAGTGCGTCCGTATATTATACACAGAACCTCTATGGGTTGCTATGAGAGGACACTGGCGTGGTTGATTGAGAAATATGCGGGAGCATTTCCAACATGGTTAAGTCCGGAGCAGGTTCGTGTACTTCCGATTTCTGAGAAATATGCGGATTATGCGGCAAAGGTTGAACAGGAGTTAAAGGACAATGGAATCCGCTGTTCGGTGGATGGACGTTCTGAGAAAATCGGGTATAAAATCCGTGAAGCACGTCTGCAAAAGCTGCCATATATGGTTGTCGTCGGGCAAAAAGAGGAAGATGAGAATCTGGTTTCCGTGCGCAGTCGTTTTAAAGGAGACGAGGGGCAGAAAAAGCTGGATGAGTTTATAAATGATATCTGTAAAGAAATCAGGACGAAGGAAATCCGCAAGGTAGAGATGGAAACAGAACAGTGAAATATGCGCAAAAGGCGAGCGCAGATTGGAGGAAAGTAAAATGCAGGATGATTGGAAAGCAAATGTAAAAGCGATTGTATCTTTGGTATTGGCATGCCTCTCGATATTGTGTTGCTGTGCATGGTATTTAGCACTGGCACTCGGAGTGACGGCTGTCGTGCTGGGGATTCTGGGTGTCCGGGATGAAAATCCAAATCAGCAGGATGCTGCCATCGCAGGGATTGTCGTTGGTGCGGTCGGAACTGCCTTAGCGATTACGGTAGCAGTGATGCACATTATGATTTATGCTGGAATTGCAAGCGGTAATATTATTGCTGCGATTCATTCCGGTATGCTGGGTTAGAGAGGAGGAGCGTAAATGGAAAATGAAAATCAGAATACAGAGATAGAGCAGGAAAAAGGCCGTTTTGATACGCCGGTAACGGACACACCAATGCAGGCGCAAAACGAACCGCAGGTTCAGCCTAGGCAGTACCAGCAGACAGTGAAATTACCAAATGAACCGGTAAAGCATATGAGTCTGGGAGTGGCATCTATCGTACTGGGCGGAATCTCTATGATGTGCTGCTGGATGTATGGACTCGGAGTGATTCCCGCGTTGATTGGTGCTATTTTCGGGTTGATTGCGCTGATAAAAGGCGAAAAGAGGGCGCGTGTCTTAGGGGGAATTGGACTAGGTCTGAGTCTGGTCGGTCTTATACTTGGGATTGTCATGATTGTCACCTATGCTTCCATGATAAACTGGAATAATGTGACGATAGAGAATTTAATGACGATACAGGATATCGATCCGGATAACAGAGATGAGGTACTCCGGTGGCTGCAGCAGTTTTTTAACATAGATATCTCGAGATATGTTTACTAGACTAACAGTGTCAAGGTAAAATTTTTTAGAAACCATTGTATAAATATAATGGCGATGCCGATATAAACGTAGACAGTGTGGAAGTGCAGAAATGGGAAACTTCGCCTGTCTGCGTTTTTATGGTTTCCGTGGTTTACTATGACAGAAACCGTATTCCATATAAGGAAAATGCCAAAGCATGCCGCCGTATAAGGTACGAGGGGATGGTAGCGGAAGCTTTCCAAAATGTTCCCGGCAGCAAGAGAGCAGATAGCATGCGTTCCGCCACAGCCGGGGCAGTAGTATCCGGTAGCCAGATAGAAGGAGCAGGGAAATCCCAGGTCGGTTATGACAAGGATTCCGGTATTTTGTAAAACTGCAACAAAAATAAGAAGCGTAAACAAAACCAGCCCGATTATATAAAAGATTTTATCTGTACGGTTCAAGAATATACCCCCTTACAAGAATATAAATGTAATTTTACAATGAAAAACAGAGAAAGACAATGAGAAATATTATATTTTGAAAAATTTTCTTGACAGTACATGCGGTTGTGTGCTACTATGCTAGAGGTATGAAAAGCAGAGTTATCCACTCTCACCTTGTCACATAGCAGAGTTTTTCAGTGCTATCACGTGCCAATGGTTTTAATTATTTTCAGAAATGAACGTTTTGCATATGTGTTTTCATATGGCAGGAATAATTGTGTGGATAGCTGGCTTTTAGAAACGGTTATCTACTTTTTTTATGCGGCTGTTTATGCGGCTGCAGGATTTTCATTTATCAGGAGGTAAGGAACAATAGGCGATTTAATGATTAACGAGCAAATTCGTGACAGAGAGGTCCGTGTTATCGGCCCGGATGGGGAGCAGCTTGGTATTATGTCAGCAAAGGAAGCATATTTCAAGGCAAAGGATGCTAATCTTGATTTGGTAAAGATTGCTCCGACGGCAAAGCCGCCGGTATGCAAAATTATCAATTACGGCAAATATCGCTATGAGCTGTCCAGAAAAGCGAAGGAAGCAAAGAAGAAACAAAAAACAGTGGAAACGAAAGAGATTCGTCTTTCGCCAAATATTGATACCAACGACCTGAATACGAAAGTAAATCAGGCGCGCAAGTTCCTGCAGAAGGGCGCAAAGGTTAAGGTTGCACTGCGTTTCCGGGGACGTGAGATGGCGCATAAGGATGTCGGTAGGGAAATTCTGGATTCTTTCTTTGAGAAGCTGGAGGAAGTTGCAGTTGTTGACAAGCCTGCCAAAATGGAAGGAAGAAGTATGGTAATGTTTTTATCAGCCACAAAATAATAACGGAGGAACAAAATAATGGCAAAACAGAAAATGAAAACAAAAAGAGCTGCTGCAAAGCGCTTTAAAGTAACCGGAACCGGTAAATTAAAGAGAAACAAGGCAAATAAGAGCCACATTCTGACAAAAAAGACGACAAAGAGAAAAAGAAATCTCAGAAAGTCAACTTTGGTTGATGATACAAATGTAAAGACAATGAAAAAGATTATGCCATACAGCTAATGGCACGCAAGGAGGGAAATAACAAATGGCTAGGATTAAAGGCGGATTAAACGCAAAGAAAAAGCATAAAAGAGTATTAAAGCTGGCAAAGGGCTATAGAGGTGCCAGAAGCAAGCAGTATCGTGTGGCAAAACAGTCAGTTATGCGTGCACTTGAGGAGTCTTATACAGGTAGAAAGCAGAGAAAAAGACAGTTCAGACAGTTATGGATTGCCCGTATCAATGCGGCTGCAAGAATGAATGGTCTTTCTTACAGCAAATTTATGTATGGCTTGAAGCTGGCAGAGGTTGATGTAAACCGTAAGATGCTTTCCGAGATGGCAATCAGCGATCCGGATGGATTTACGGCATTGGTAGAAGTTGCTAAGAGTAAATTGGCATAAATTTTTGACTTTTTGTATAAAAGTTATTATACTTAGCTTGACGGTGTCAAGTTAGAGGGGTATCTCACTAGGGGTACCCCTTCGTGTTAGAGCTTTAGCGAAAATAGGATAGAGAGGATGATTGTTCCATGAGACATTATGTAAGGCAGATGCTTTTATTGGGGCTAATCGTATCACTTTTTGTGGGTGAGTGTAACATTGCGTCTGCACAGGGAGTAGCAGCGAAAACGAATGTTAAAACAGTGGGGGAAAATACAGAAGATATGCCGGCGCAGACAGCGGCGCCAACATTAGAGCCAACGGAACAGCCGGTTGTCACTCCAGCGCCGACCAGAAGACCGTTTGTTACCCCGGCGCCGACGGTTCGCCCGGAAAAATACGAGCTGACAAATAAGGGTGCGAAATATTATGCGGGAGGTCAGAAAGGAATCCGGTACCATAAGGTAAAGGGGAAGAAGGTTTATCATATCGTTTCGTATACAACGGACACAGTAAGGCTTTCTATGTCGCATAAATCGGCCTTTTCCGTGTACGGAGGAGGTAGTAAGAAGGAAGTATCAAAGAAGTTTGTGACGGTGTCTTCCTCTGGTACGGTAAAATGCCGCCGCAGGGGGCGCGGAGAGAAAGTGTATACGGTTGTTCAGGCGAAATCCATTGTAACAGGGGAATTACAGTATATTTACATTTATTTCAAGAAAAAGCTGACCTGTACCAGTGGAAAGAAGCTTAAGCTGTATGAAAAACATTCCGCCGGATTGAAATTTGACTATTCGTGGAAGGATTTAAAATTTACAGTCGGGAATACGAAGAAAGCGAAAATCAGTAAAAAGGGAAAAGTGAGCGGCGTCCGTCGTGGTGTGACCTACATCACCGCGAAGGTCAGAGATTCGGAAAAGAATCAGGTTAAGATAAAGGTGGAAGTCAGGGAAGAACCGTGGATTGTCAACAAGAAAGACCGGGTATATAACTATCAGGATATGACAAATGACTTGTACCAGCTTCGGAGAAAATACGCAGGTAAAATGGCTGTATTCAGTATCGGGAAGTCATGGGATGGCAGAAACATCTGGTGTCTGCGAATTGGTAACCCGAATGCTTCGAAACGCCTTGTCATTGACGCGGCGATTCACGCCAGAGAGTGGAAAAATTCACAGGTTGTGATGAAACAGGCAGAGGAAATCCTGCGTGATTATTCCTCGTACCGCACCCGTTTCCGTAATGCTTGTGTGTACATTATCCCTATGGCAAACCCGGATGGGGTTACACTTGCCCAGTATGGCTATCGTGCGATACGAAGTAAAAAGCTGCAAAAGAAGTGTAAGAAGATAGGGCATTTTTCTATCTGGAAAAATAATGCCAGAGGCGTCAACTTAAACTATAATTTTCCATCTGGATTCAGCAAAAAGAGAAAGGCAAAGAAACCCGACCACAATTCCTATCCGGGTAAAAAGCGCTGCAGTGAAAAGGAGACGAAAGCGCTGATGAAGTTTATCAATCAGGTGCATCCGCATACGGTGCTGAATATTCATTCGACAGGAAGTGTCATTTACTGGGATTTTAATGTCGGGGGAAGCCTGCACCAGAAGCTGTACAATCTGGCGGCAAAGTTACGCTCCTATAATCATTACCGGATGATGCCAAAGGGACCAAGCACAAATGCGGCAGGCGGTTTTGGTGACTGGCTTGTCTATGGAAAAGGGATTCCGAGCATTACGGTGGAAACGGGAACAGTGCGCTGCCCATTGCCACATTCGCAGTTTTCTTCCATATATAAGAGAAATAATGAAATGTTCACATGGTTTATGACGAGATATTAGCTGAGTTGAGGGCTTTCCTATGTTTAGGGAAGCCCTTTTTACTTTATAGGAAAGTGCGTCCTATGCGGAGCAAAAAACACGAAGTGTTTTTTTAGATGGCTGCGCTTCTCAGTCAGCCATTTTTTATACTGTCAGGCTTCTTGTGGGAATATATCCACTATGTTATAATCAGGGAAATAAATTTTTATATAATGTGGAGGTTAAGATGATAACAGATAGTTTCGACAACAAATCGAAGGCAATTATTAATCCTTGTCCCAAAGAAAATGCACCGCAGGTGGATGCGTGTATTTTGACATTTTCACACGAGATAGAAAATTTTGTTTTGAAGAATTATGATTGTAAACAAATTGCGACTATTTGGTTTGCAACGGGTGGTACTCCGATTTATCAGATTGAATATAAGGGAAAAACTTTTGCGTTTTATAAAACTTATGTGGGGGCGCCTGCATGTGTCGGTTCGGTGGAGGATACTCTATCGGAAATTAGAACAGATAAATACATTGTATTTGGCGGCGCCGGCTGCTTAGATAAAGAAATTGCACATGGGAAGGTTATGGTGCCAACCGAGGCTTATCGTGATGAGGGAACGTCCTATCATTATGTACCTGCCTCAGATTATATTACGATAAAAAATGCAGACATTGTTGCAAACTTTATGACAGAGAATAAGATTCCTTTTGTAAAGGGAAAAGCATGGACGACAGATTCTTTCTATCGTGAAACCATCAATAATTTTGAAAAGCATAAAGCAGATGGTTGTATTTCAGTGGATATGGAATGTGCCGCCTTGCAAGCAATGTGTGATTTCAGAGGATTGAATTTCTACACATTTTTTACAAGCGGCGACCTCTTGGACGCACCGGAATGGGATGAACGGCATGAGGAGGGAGAAAAGGAAGGTACACAGCACGATACAGGGCATTTTGATATTGCGCTGGAGCTGGCGCGTTATGTCGTTTAATCATATTTTGTGACAGGTGAAGTTCAGCATATTTATGAAAGGGTGTGACTATGTCAGATTATAAAATTAAAGAATCATAGAGGTAAGTGATTATGCCAAAAACAGAAAAAAACAAACTATTAAGCACCAGACTTCGGCTGGTTAAACTGGAGGATACATATAAAAAGCATCTTTTTGAAATGTTGGATGAATGGTATGCGACTGGGGAGAAGATTGTTCCATATGCGATTCGTAAGGAGGATTATCACGATTGGGAAAAATATAAACATTCACTTGAAGTAAAGGGCACTTCGTTGGAGACTGTGCCGGATTCCACCTTTTTCTGTCTGGACGAAAGCCGGGATATTTTTGTGGGCGCTGTAAATATCCGTCACTATCTGAATGATTCTCTGTTGCTAAACGGGGGACATATTGGAGACGGGGTTCGTCCCTCTGAGAGAAGGAAGGGGATTGCTACTGCTATGATTGGGCTTGCCTTGGGAAAATGCAGGGAGCTCGGCATAAATAGAGTGCTTATGGTATGCGACAGGGAAAATATTGCTTCTGCCAAAAGTATACAGAATAACGGGGGAGTCTTAGAGAATGAGATAATTGTGGACGGAGTTATAGAGCAAAGATATTGGATAGAGCTTTAGAGTTTTGTAAATTGTAAAGATGAAATGGTAACATTTAGGCATAAAGTGTCATCTAGGGAAACATTTGCGGATGGCGCAATTGAAGTTTCGAAATGGATGAAAAAGCAAACGGATGGGTTATATAATATGGATGATTTATAAAATTTGACTGAAAAACGGAGAGGGATTCGTTGTATACAGGTGAATTATTGTTAAAAGAGACGGAGAAATCATTATGCAAAAGGGACATGTGGTAATTTTAGAAAATTTGCTAAACTTAGTTACAGATAAAAAGATTTTTAAGGTTTTGGATGCTGGAAGTGGGAGAACCAGTTTGGAACAGATAACTGCCATACTCCCTGATTCGCAAGTGGATGCCGTTATTTATCCCGGCGATGTCAGGAAGTTAAAAGGGATAAAGCCGCTACTTACGGAACAGATTCGGCTACTGGAATGGGATATCTGCAAAACTCCTCCAGAAGGTACATATGACCTTGTGGTTGCGCACTTGTTGTTGGGGGAGGCAGGAAAATTTGGAAATGGATTTAGGGATTTGCTGGACAAACTTCTGATGATAGACAGTCGATATTATATTATTATAGATTATGTAGAAGATCCGACAGTAGAAGAAAAGGTAATACGAGAATATTGCTCAAAAAAACAGTATGAAATTGTAGAAGAAATTTATGAAGAATGTTCAGAACCTCAAGTTTGGAAGGATTTTACCGGTTATCACAATTTTGGGTATTTGATTCAGAATAGTTTATAGAGTTTCAGGGGTGAATGAGAGATGAATTTGTACGATATTTTTGAACAGCTAAATATTGATTTTCAGGAAATAGAACATGAACCGGTTTTTACTGTAGAACAAGCGCAGGATATAAAAAGTAAGATAGAAGGTATAGGCTGCAAGAACTTGTTTTTAACGGACAAAAAGGGTAGGTATATTTTGGCTTTATTAGATGAAAATAAAAGGGCTGATATTAGGCAGATAGAAAAAATTGCTCACACTTCACATTTGTCTTTTGCCAATTCCTCCGAATTGAAAAATATTTTGCAATTGGAACAGGGAAGTGTCACGCCATTAGGGGTAGTAAATGATAAGGAGAATCAGGTTCTTCTCGTAATAGATAGGGATTTAAAAGATAAGAAACTATTACTTCATCCCAATACAAATACGAAAACGGTTTCCATGGCTTATGATGACTTAATAAAATTTATTGAGCATGAGAAACATACTTTTATATTTTTGGAAGGGAGATAAATGGCTGATTATATGATTCAGGCGGTTTATATAGACTTTTACGGTACGGTTGTGCATGAAGACGGTGAAGTGATTCGGAAGGTTTCGCAGGAAATATTTGATTCCGGCAATGCAAAAGATAAGTCAGAAATAGGGACATATTGGTGGAACGAGTTTCAGACAGCTTTTCTTTCCGCCTACGGAGATAATTTCAGAACGCAAAGAGAGTTGGAGTATCAATCATTATATAAGACGATACAGCATTTTGAGTCGACGGCAGATGCGGGAGAGTTGAGTGACCTGATGTTTGAGCACTGGGTAAAGCCGCCGATATTTGAAGAAGCGAAACAGTTTTTTGAAATCTGCCCAGTGCCTGTATATATTGTTTCTAATATTGATCGAGAGGATATACAGAAAGCTATTGATTTTCATGGATTGAAGCCAGCAGGCGTATTTACAAGTGAAGATGCCAAATCCTATAAGCCGAGAAAGGAATTATTTGAGCTTGCGCTGAACCGTACCGGATTATCTGCTGGGCAGGTACTGCATATCGGGGATTCTCTGAGTAGTGATATAGAGGGGGCTTCATCCGTCGGAATAGCGGCAGTATGGGTAAACCGGAGCGGAAGGGAGATTCCGGGAGGTGTCCGTGCAGTCAGCAACCTGTTGGAAATACTAAATCTGGGATTCATATAAATAAGGAGGAGTCTACATGATTATTCTAATAGCCGGAAGTTCACATACAGGAAAAACGAACCTGTCACAGAAATTGATGGAAAAGTATGGGTATCCATACGTGTCAATTGACCATATCAAAATGGGGTTGATTCGGAGCGGTTACACAGATATTTCCGTGTATGAGGACGAACGGCTGACGGCATATCTATGGCCGGTAGTGAGGGAAATGATAAAGACCGCGATTGAAAACGGACAGAATATGATAATAGAGGGCTGTTATATTCCCTATGACTGGCGGGACAGCTTTGAAAAAGATTACCTCGATAATATCCGGTATGTCTGTCTGATTATGACAGAGGACTATATTGAAAATCATTATAATGATATAAAACGTCATGCGAGTGTCATTGAGGACAGAGGTGAGGACGAGGACTGCAAAAAAGAGTGGCTGTTAGCGGAAAACAAGAATTGTTATGAGATGTGCAGAAGGCACGGCTGTGATTACATTTTGATAGAAGATAAATATGATGTCGATGAAATGGTTCGGCTGGCGGCGGGAGATAAGGGACAAGGATGAAAATGAAGGGACATAGAGACTATATGAAGGATGGCTGCATTATAATAAAAAATGCGCGGGTACATAATTTAAAAGGTGTAGATGTCAGTATTCTAAAGAAAAAGCTTACGGTAATAACAGGGGTGTCAGGAAGCGGTAAATCCAGCCTTGCATTTGATACGCTCTACGAGGAGGGGAAGCGGCGCTATTTAATGTTTTCCGGAACAGAATTTATGATTGACAGCGTGCCAAACTTTGATAGTATATCCGGGTTGGCGCCGACAGTGGCAGTAGAGCAGAGGACAATCCGGCAGGCAAATCCGCGAAGTACAGTAGGGACGCGCCTTAAAATCAGTGCTATGTTATCCGCTTTATTTGCCAACTATGGAGAAAGGGAGCCGGGCTATGATGACGGAGTACCTCTTGATATTTCCATGTTTCAAAAAAATGCGGCAAAAGGAATGTGTGTGAAATGTCTTGGCAAGGGGATTGTCAAGCAGCTTGACGAAGAAGCTTTATTTGCAGATAAAAACCAGCGCATATGTGATATTGCGTATGGTGCCGGAAGGCGCAGTAAGACAAAGAAAATGCTGGAAGAATTTTGTAATAACAATAATATAAATTTTTGGGAAGATACGCTTAGAGATTTGTCGGAAGAACAAATTTTCAAATTAAAATACGGTGATGGAGGACAGTCTGAATTTTGTGGCTATATTCCATTGGTTATGATGATAGCAAATAAAGTATTTTCCACATCCGGGCGGTTGGAAGCGCTCCTTACCGATGCAGGGATGCTGCACGAAAAGGTGTGTCAGAAATGCAAGGGCACAGGGCTGGGTGAACAGGCGGCCCACACTACCTTTGGAGGGAAAACGATTTCCGAACTGGAGGATATGTATGTAAGTGAGCTTTTGACGTTCTTTAAAGAACAGCGGGATAACACCTCTAATTTATTGGTAAATGAAATCATAGCAAAGTTATCCTGCTTGATTGAGGTAGGATTGCATCATTTATCGCTTTCACGTCCGCTGCCAACTCTTTCAGGGGGCGAGATTCAGCGCCTTTTCTTGGCGGGTTATGTTATTACCGAGATGGAGTCCATTATTTTTGTGTTTGATGAACCAACGATAGGACTTCATGAGATTGAGAAAGAAAATTTGATTAAAATTTTGCGTCGGCTGGTCGATAGCGGCAATACCGTTGTCGCAGTAGAGCATGATGAAAATTTTATGAGACAGGCAGATTATATCATTGATATGGGACCGGGCGCAGGGATTCATGGAGGAGTCAAAATTTATGAAGGAGGATATGTAGAATTTCTGGAATGTATGAAGTCGAAAACTTCACCTTATTTATCAAAAAATATAGGATTTCCTGTTAAGAGACAATACCGCAGAGTTGATAAGAATAAAATGCTTACGGTATCAAATGCGAGTCTGCATAATTTGAAAAATGTTACAGCAGAGATTCCATTAGGAGTTATGGTCGGCGTGGCAGGAGTATCGGGAAGCGGTAAATCCAGTCTTGTTTCGGGGACTCTCGTGCCTAAGCTGAAGGAGCAGATGAAATCGAAATGCGTAGTGGAGGATTATGCAGACGGTATGGTGAAAGCTTCCTTGACGGGAGTGGAGCACATAAAAAGGTGTCTTGTCATTGACCAGCGCCCGATTGGGCGAAGCCGTACTTCTTGTCCGGCAACTTATACGGGAATTTTTGACCGGGTGCGGGAGCTTTTTGCTGGAACGCCAGAGTCTATAGCAAGGGGACATTCCGTCGGGCTTTTCTCTGTGAACAGCAGTGGCGGCTGCCGTAAATGTAAAGGAGATGGAGTAATACACTATCATGTCGGATATGGGAATTTTATTGATATTCCCTGTGATTCGTGTGACGGAAGCGGATATATTCCGGAAGCGATGGAAATTTGTGTTGAGGGAAAAAATATTCGCGATGTCTTGGAGATGAGTGTAGATGAGGCAAAAGATTTTTTTAGTAATAAAGACAGGAATATAGATAATATGCTGACGGTCTTACAGCGCGTTGGACTTGGATATATTAAGCTTGGGCAGGCGACTCCGACAATCTCCGGTGGAGAGAGCCAGAGAATTAAACTGGCAAAGGAATTGTCAAAAGGGAAAAATGCAAAAGACGTACTATATATTCTGGATGAACCGACAACCGGGCTCTCCTTCTATGACAGCGAACGGCTTATGACTATTTTGAATGAGCTGGTAGACTGCGGGAACTCCATTATTGTGACGGAGCATGATCCCTATGTGCTGTCAAATTGTGATTACATTCTGGAAATGGGAGTAGGGGGTGGTAATGACGGTGGGGCGCTGATTGCCACAGGAACGCCAGTGGAGTTAAAGGCGAATCCCGTTTCTGTTATCGGGAGGTATTTAAAGTGAGTTTTGAACAGGAAATAGAAGAATATGTCAGAGAAAAGCATTACAGGCAGATAAATAGCGTTTTAGTCGGTAAAAGACATGAAATCGTTGCCGAGAAATATTTTAACGGATATGACAGAAATAGCAGAAATGTTATTAAATCAGTGGCAAAAAGTATTATGTCGATTGGCGCCGGAATAGCCATCGACAAGGGTTTGATTGAGAGTCTCGATACACCGGTTTGCAAATGGATTCCACAGTTTAATGAAGGGAGAGATATGCTGCACAGGGCAATTACGCTCCGCCATCTCTTGACTATGACATCAGGAATTTATTGGAATGGAGGAGTTCATTATCATTGTCCTATGGTGGTTCAGATGCGCCGTTCCTCTGACTGGATTTCTCACATTGCAGACTGCGCGGTCACTGAGTTGCCGGGGACAAAATTTGTTTATAAGGAGTGGGATGTTATCCTTCTTGCCAAAGTTCTGGATGCGGTTTGTGGCGATATGTATGATTTTATAGATGAAAATCTTTATATCCCGCTTGGCATTGAAAGCGAAAAATGGTACAAATCGCCTTGTGGTGTTTTTTATAGTATAGCGGAGGGCGATGAGGGAGAGGAGGAAAGCTGGGGAAATCTGACTGCCCCTGATATGTTGAAGCTAGGACAATTATTTCTTGATAAGGGCGTTTGGAACGGTCAGCAGATTTTGTCAGAAAGTTATATAAGTCAGGCGATTTCGCCGTCAAAATGTGATTCTGGCTATGGCTTGCTATGGTGGCGGGGGGATAACTGGTATGGCTGCCGGGGGTATGGAGGACAGAGCATAACCGTGCTTCTGGAGCACGAAATAATTGTGGTAACTCAGGCGACACCTACCGCAAGAGGGATGGAATATAACGATTTGATTCAGTGGTGCTTAAGGAGAGGTGAACATGTATAAAAGAGAGCAGATAAGAGATGAACTGAAAAAGCAGCTTGCTATCGAGCTGAACTGTGAGCCAGAAGATTTTTCCAAAAAGGAAAATATTATAACAATTGCAAAGGATAGGGAGGGAAGACGGCGTTACTCCAAACAGATACCTTTTTTTTCAATGGCTACATTGGGGGAAAATGCTGTCATCTCCGCAGACGCAAGCATGAAGGAATGGCTGGAGAAGTGGAGCAGTGACAAGAAGGGGATTTGGCTTTTTGAACAGCCCAATATTATGGAGTTGTTTGAGGAGTTGAAAAAGCGAGGACAAAAGCTGGGACATACCCACCATATGTTTTTGCCGGATACTAAGCCGTGTAATCCCCAGATAGACTTTGATATTGCTTGGTTTGAGAAGAAAGAGATACAGAGCTTGTATGGGAGAGAGGAGTTTTCCAACGCCTTGTGTGACAGTTACCACGAAGAAAGACCGGATATGCTGGCGGTCGGAGCGATGAGGGGAACGAATATCATAGGACTGGCAGGGTGCTCGGCTGATACGAAGTTATTCTGGCAGATAGGCATTGATGTTTTACCTGAATACCGGGGAGCGGGAATCGGGACAAAGCTGGTCGCCGCCCTGAAGGATGAAATATTCCGGCGCGGTGCGATTCCGTTTTATGGAACCGGACTGTCTAACATTTTTTCTCAGAATATAGCGGCTAATTGTGGATTTTACCCGGCGTGGGTGGAAATCGTGTGTGAATGAGCAAAATAATTGATTTGTCAGAATAAAAAGAGGATGAATATTTTAAAAAATTTGCTTGTAAAGTAGACAAAAATAGGTACAATAAAGGTAAGGAAATAAAGTAAAGGAGAGATGGGTATGTCACAGCAAATGAGCAGTCTGTTGGAACAGTATCTTGTACAAATTCAGAAAATATATGGTTCTCACTTGCGAAAAGTAATCCTTTATGGTTCTTATGCCAGAGGAGATTCCAGACCAGATTCAGATGTTGATATTATGATATTACTTGATATGTCCGATTTGGATTTGAAGACATACAGTCAGGAACTTTCCTACATGACGTATGATTTTAATATGGATAATGATCTTGATATAAAGCCAATTGCTAAAAGCGAAGAACATTTTGAAAAATGGAGTGTTAATTATCCGTTTTATGCCAATGTCAATAAAGAGGGGGTTGTCTTGTATGGAGCGGCTTAGCCAAAATATAGAAAGTCTTGAGTGAATTAGGGGACTCCGGAAGTCTGTAACTCATTGTGTGATTTTAGCCTATTGGTTTCTTTACGGTAAATACTATTTATGCTACAATATAAACAGTTTTAAAAGAGAGGAAGTGTGAACATGATTAAATAGTCTATTGTGACAAGGAAACAGGAAACAAGTAACGCATATATACAGTGCGTTTATTTTCGTTGCTACAGGATAGACTATTTATTGTTCACATGACATAGCGAAGGTGTGAGCGAATTATTTTGGTGGAAAATAGTTTGCTTTTTTATTTGAGATGATTTCAATATTGCAATATGGTGCTGACACCTTCAGGTTATGTTCCAATAAAGCTTATCCTGTCGTTGACGTAAAAACGTACAGTAAAGTGCAAAATAAGGAGGCTACAACTATGAAAAGGATTACGACAAGAAACTTTAGAATTTTATGTGATTTTATGGATATCTATCAATTCATGCTGGAAATTTATGAAAAGGACTGGCGGAATGGGGTTCCCGCACCTTTTTTTGAATATGCATTATCTAGTGATTGGATGGATAAATCTTATACGCACAGAAACCGCATTTGGGAGGATAATGGAAAAATTGTTGCTTTTTGTTTTACGGAAAACCCCGTTAACTGTATTTATTTCAGTATTCGTCCTGGCTATGAAGAATTGGCAGAGGAGATGGTTGATTATGCGGAGAAATATATGCCTCGGCTGGACGGTAAAATGGAGTTTACTATATTTGAAGGTCAGGAGGCTGTGAAAAAGGCGGCTATGAAACAGGGATATGAGCAGACAGGAAATTGGAATGAAATGGTTTATGATTTTGATAAGCCGCTACAGTACGACCTGCCAAAAGGTTTCCGGTTTACGGATATAGGTAAGTTGAATGTAGAAAAAGTAGATGAGTGCTGCTGGAAAGGGTTTAATCATGAAGAAACGGAAGGACCATGGGATGGAAATGCAGAGAGCAGTTATCATCTTGTGATGGCTCCGCACGAAACAAGTAAGTATGCGGTCGCAGTAGAGAACGAGAAGGGCGAGTATGTTTGTTATGCGGGTATGTGGTGGACGCCGGAAAATAAGCTGGCGTACATGGAGCCGTTGTGTACGGCACCGGAATATCGGCGTAAAGGATTGGCGGCGGCAGCGTTATCGGAACTATACCGAAGAATGAAACCATTAGGAGCTACGCATATGACTGGCGGGGACAATCCTTTTTATAAAGCAATTGGTTATCAGCCTTGTATCGGTTGGACGATTTGGACAAAAAAATAAAGCGGTCAATTGACCAAGGTGAACGAATAAAGTCCGATAAATTTTCAATTTACTGGACTTTATATTAGTATTAGGGTATAATAAATATAATTGTGGATATTTTTGACGAATAATATGAGGAACATGAAAGTAAATTTCATATTAGGGAGCTTGAAATAAATGGAAATGGTAAAAGCAAACTTTATTAAAATTATCAACTGGATAACGAACCGGAGAAATCTGATATTTTTAGTTACGTGTCTGATAATCCACGCCGTGTATGCGGGGATATTTTTTTTTATGGATATACATTTTTTGACAGTACTTAATATTGTTAGTTGTTGTTTCTATTTTTTCTACCTGTTTATTAAGCAGGATACCTCAGAGAAAAGTATGGTTGCTACATACTTTGAAATATTGCTGTTTTCCGTCTTAAGCGAATTGGCATTAGGGCCTAATTATGGATTTTTTCTTTATATTATTGGGATGTCTGCTACTGTGTTTTATCTCCTGCCTTCTTATGTCAATAAGCGATTTTTATATCAGCTAATAGGAATAGCTGTCGTTCTGACTTTAGAGGGGATAGTTACCCTTATGGGAGTTCAGATTGCCGGTATACAGGATATGGCAGAAGCACATCAGCCGGCTATTTTTTTAGCAAATGTAGGTATTACTGCTTCCATTGTGCTGGCAGCAGCATTTTTCTATTCTAAAGAAAGGGAGGTTTTGTGGGAGTCGTTAAATTATAATATGAATCACGATTCCTTGACAAACCTTTACAATCGTCGTTTTCTGGAAAGTGTAATGCGGCGTGTGCCGAAATATGAGCAGGGAGAATTTGTGATTTCGATGCTGGATATAGATTTTTTTAAAAGAGTCAATGATACCTATGGTCATGAGGTAGGGGATGCTGTACTTGTAGAGGTGGCGTCCTGTCTGGATAAAATTGCAGGGAAAGATAATCTGGCAGTACGCTGGGGGGGCGAGGAGTTTATCATTTATTTTCCCAATATGGAATTAGAGCAGGCATATTCTGTCGTTGAGAATTTGCGAAAACAAATTGAAAATACCGTGATTCGGACAGGAGGAGGAGAAATTCAAATTACCATTACCGGCGGAGTCGCGGAAGGACATCCGGGCAGTAATTATGAAAAAGTGATTAAAAGTGCAGATGAAAAGCTCTATATGGGAAAACAACAGGGAAGAAACCGGGTTATTGTGTAAAAGGCGAAGTATTTTGTTGACAAATTAAAAAAATTACAGTATATTATTACATACAAAGTACATATTATAAAAAAGAAGTTGAACGTTGCGAATACGTGGCAGGGTGTAAAACCTTCGGGACACCTGGGAGGAAAGGCTCAACTTCTTTTTTTATTTATGTCATTGAAAATACAGTCAATATACATATATCTTTGATAAAAAGGCATAGGCAGTGTGGTGATTGAAACGAGCATAATTCGACCGTAGTAAAATCGATTTCTATGCAGATTAAAAATTATCTTTTCAGGATTGCTAAAATGCAATTGTTTTCTTGCCTTGCGAGCGGATTTATGAACACAATCTTTTTGAGAATGATTGCATGTAAAACAACTTTTCTGTAAAAAGTTAGAAGACATATTGGATTCAAAATATACTCGTACAGCACCGGCAATAGCATCTGCCAACTGTATAAGAGGAAATTTTTTGCTATTTGAATCACGATAAATAACTGTACTGTTGATTCTCGAAGTAATTCCCAGTTCATTATAACAGATGTCAATAGCTTCTTCTTCCGTTTTCTTTAAACGGTCGATAACAATTAGAACTTTTTGGTTATTTTTAATAATTCTGGTTTCAGTCAGTGCACGTATAGGAAATGTATGTGTAAATCCGCTTAAAACCTTTGTAGTTGGATCACAATAGCATGAAAAATCTGTTTCTTTTGAGTTTGCCAAACTTTTTTTAAAAGCGACAAAAGAAAAAACATCTCCTTTTAGATTTTCAAGTTCGTTGTAAGCAGCTAAAGCAAAACGATGTCTTTTTAATGTTGTACTTTTTAGTTCTTTGTCAGAAGATAAGTTAAGGGCAGTCTTCATTGAATTTAGGACATTACAATTATACTCAAAGTCACATGGATCAATTACTACGCAGGAAACAACAAACAAAAAAGAAGAACCTTCACTACTCGTTTTCCCAAAGCAAAAGCCATCATCGCCAGAGGCATCCACAAAAACTATTTTATCATAATTATAAATGTCAATTTCCTTATCTTTCATTCAATTCTCCTGTATATCCAAGAATGTATGTTTTATCCTTTTAACAAGATTAGTTTACTACAAGAGTGATAAAAAATCAAATAAAGCGTAAAAAAATGTAAGTGAAAAGTTTTTTTACTGATAATCGTTATAATATGATTAAGAAAGGTCAGGATTTAACCTTCCCATACTTATCCTTAGACAAAAATATTGTTTTCACTTTCTTTTTCCCCTTATAGACTTCCAGATAGGATTTTGCCGCTCGCTTGGAAAGCTCCACAGATTTTGGCTTATATCGGTAGCCATGAAGCGCATTTTTATAAGATTTAAGGTAAATATTCAGCCGCCCGTTTTTCGTTTTTGCCTGAATCAGAATAGGAGCGTCTAAGGTATTTTTTATCTGCAAATCTTTACCGCCTACGGAAAGAGCCGCATCTAAACCGAGAGGAGCATAGCTGACAGGTATACTGTGCGGATAGCGTTTTTCCGGAATAATGCCGGCAAAGAGAAAGGTAGCGTAAGCAGTAGAGGAAACCTGACAAATGCCGCCTCCGGTTGCCTGAACAATTTCACCTTTAAAGTAAGCCCCTGATTTTTCATAGGCTTTTCCGTCGGAATCGTCGTAGAGGACGTCGAGGAAGGAAATGGTTTCACCCGGCAGGAGAAAACGGTTATCTAATCTGGAAGTGGCAATTTTAATATTCGTTCCTCGCGGAGAGGAAGGCGAAAATGAAGTTGAGTAGCTGCATATGATATGGCTTGCCCTCTTAATCTTTTTTGTAGTCCATTCCGGGGAGCCTGTTTTTGTTTTATAAGAAGCGGTATAGTTTTCGTTTGTTTTTGTATTCAGATAACCTTTTAATTTTTCATATATACGGTCGGTGTTCAAATGATGTGATGGCTCGGCAGCGATAATTTTTCCCTTTGTATTGATTCGGGCATTTTTGGCGGAGGTATTATATGTATCTGCCAATTGTTCCATCATCTTCGTTATTGTTTCATCATCACATTCACATTGGATGATTTGATTGAGCTGTTCCTCAGATATGGTTTTTCCTGTGTCAAGGAGATATTTGGCAAGCGCTTTTTCCTCACCAGATTTAAATGTAGTCCCATCAACGCATTTATAGTAAATACGCTCATTTAGTTTTGCCATTGTGTAGGAATGTTTGTGTCCGTCAATCGTAAGGGTAACGGAACGATTTTTCTGAACAGAAGCCCTCAAGGTCAGCTTATCCTGAAGGTCTTGAATAGCCTGGCTATCGTTTTCGCCGCGGTAGCGAAGCCCCATTTGAAATGTAGCAAATGCACCAGCGACAACAAGGAGCACAAGGAGAATGATAAAAAGTTTTTTATATCGCTGCATAGTGTGTATCTCCTTTCTTGGTATCGTTAGGCTAAGCTAATATTTCGTCTAAAGTGTGGAACAAAGCTTTAACGTCGATTGGTTTTGCAATATGACCGTTCATGCCGCACTTCAGCGCTTCTTGTTTATCTTCCTCAAAAGCATTGGCAGACATAGCAAGGATTGGTATGCTCGCCAGTTTCTTATTTTCCAGTTCGCGGATAGATTTGGTTGCTTCATATCCATTCATGACAGGCATCTGAATATCCATAAGCACCAGCTGATAATATCCCGGCTTTGAGTTCTTTACCATGTCTACAGCAATTTGCCCATTGTCCGCAACCTCCGTCTGGAATCCTGCCTCATTTAAAATTGTAACAGCAATCTCCTGATTTAAGTCAATATCCTCGGCTAAAAGAATTCGACCTGTACGGAGAGGCATGGATTTCTTAGCTTTATTTTTCTCATGTTTTGCATCCGTGTGGATAGCAGAAAGTATGCAGTGTTGTAGTTCTGATAAAAAGAGGGGTTTGCTGCAGAATGTTGTAACGCCAGCCTTTCGTGCCTCGCTCTCGATATCAGACCAGTCGTATGCCGCCATTATGATAAGAGGGGCGTCGTTGTCGGTTTTCTGTTTAATCCTCTGTGTAAGTTCTATGCCAGTCATGTCTGAGAGAAGTGCATCAATGACATAGATACAATAGTTTTCATTGTCTGCGGAAGCTTTACATGTGTGCTGTATGGCGTCTTCTCCTGACATCGCACATTCTGTATACAATCCAAGTTTCTGAAGCATATGAGAAATGTTGTTTCCCGTCTCCTGACTGTCTGCCACGACCAATGCCCTGCCGTGCTCAAATTCCGATATTGCAGAAAGTTTTTCTACTTTGGAATTTAGCCGGAAGGTAAAGGATATAATAAATTCAGTACCGACCCCCTGTTTGCTTTTGACTTCAATGGAGCCGTTCATCATATCTACGATGTTTTTTGTTATTGCCATACCAAGACCAGTGCCTTGGATTTTACTGATTGTGGAATTTCTCTCTCTCTCAAACGGCTCAAAAATATGTTGTAAAAAGTCCTCACTCATGCCTATGCCGGTATCCTTGATATAAAATTCAAAATTGGCATAGCCTGACGGTGCATTTGGTTTTTCTTTGAGACTTACACTCACAGTTCCGCCTTTGTTCGTGTACTTAATTGAATTGCTGAGCAGATTCAAAAGAACCTGATTCAGGCGTAGTCTGTCACAATATATTTCCTCATCAGTAATGTCCACTGCTTCAATATCCAGCTTTAGATGTTTTGCCTGAACATCTGCCAGTAAAATATTATGCAAATTATGTAAGATATCTGACAGACTGCAGGCTTCTTCTTCCAAATGTATTTTGCCGCTTTCGATACGGCTCATATCCAGTACATCATTTATCAAGCTTATCAAGTGATTTCCTGACGATTCAATTTTTCTTAAATATTCCTTGACCTGTTCTTTTTCATCAAGATGAGTGATTGCCAGATTGGTAAAGCCAACAATGGCGTTCATTGGGGTACGGATATCGTGTGACATATTGGAGAGGAAAACGCTTTTTGCCTTATTCGCTTTATTTGCCTGGTAAAGTGCATCTTCAAGAAGACTTTTCTTTTCCATCTCACTACGGATTTCTTCATCCACACTGCGGAATCCGATTACAATGCCTTGATTGTCCTCCTGTGTTCCGGTTCGTACAACCTTCATCTGATAATATTTTATTCCGTCCTTTTCGGCAATACGGTAATTTGCATAGTATAAATTTTTCCCTGCCAGCTCTTTTTTCAATGTACTTTGCGAGGAAGCCTGCCGCAACAGTTCTTTGTCATCCTCGTAAACAGACTCTTCTATATAGCGTTCCATACTTTCTTTTAGAGAAATATTTTCATTTAAAACAGAGTCGGATACAGGAAGCTCATTGTCGCCAATGCGGAGAGGAATTCCCATTCCGGTTTCTAAATTGAAAAAGTATACGAGATGATAGTCTATGCTTAGTGCATGAATCAGCTCCATCTGGCGTTTTACGCTTTCCTGTTGTTTCTTCTTTTCCTGCAGCTTCTGCGTTGTACAGTCAATTAGAAAACGTTGATAGAATAGCTGGCCATTTTCTTCAATCAGTTTAACGTTACCCATAATATGCAGAATGTCGCCATTCTTGTGCTGTACGCGGTATTCCAGACTGACATTATCGCCTTCTTTTTGTAATTTTCCTATACGTTCCCGAAGTTTCGGTTTGTCCTCGTCCATAACAGAATCTGCTACCATATTAAAGCCCTGTGCCACTAATTCTTCCTGAGATTCATATCCTAAAATTTTGAGGGCAGCCCTGTTTATACTGAGAATATGGGAACCATCCATTGTATGGCATATTACGCCACAATCCATAGTTTTAAAAACCATTTCAAGCGTATGGTTCTTTTCAATGAGATCCTGTTCATAAGCACGTTCCTGTGTTATATCAATGGCAACTCCCACGGTTCCCATTACACTTCCGTCAAGGTTAAATAATGGGGATTTGTAAGTAGTAAGTGTTCTCATGCCATCTCCGGTTTTAATTATCTCCTCAGATATGCAGGTCTTCTTCTTGCTCATAACTTCATGTTCAGATTCGATACAGGCAGGATCATCATAATCAACATCCCAAATGTAGGCATGGCCACGCCCTTCGACCTGGCTTTTCGTTTTGTTGACCGTTTTACAAAAGCTGTCATTCACTTTTTTATGTATCCCGTCTTTGTCTTTGTACCAGATGAGGTTTGGAATATTGTTAATGGTAGACTCAAAATAGTGACTGGTCTGCCAAAAATCTTTACTCATTTTATAGGACTGCTGCCATCTCAAAAAACGGAAGCGTATTTCCTCATCTGACAAGGGCGTTGTCCAGATATCTTTAATCGTTGTCAGATATTCGGATAAATGCGCTGTCTGGTCTTTGTCAGCAAGCACAATAAGCTCCGCATTGTCTTTTTTCCCTGTCGTCAGCAATTGCAAAGCTTCTTTTTCATCTCTATCCTGTATATTAACCAAAATCACATCAGCTTCAGCCGTCAATGTCGAATCCCCAATATCGCTTTCGGAAAATTCGTGTGAAAAATGCTCCAGAGGAGGCATTGTCTTTATGATTTCAAAGATTTCGCATGTATGACCGGCTAGATAAAAGTGAACATGGCAATGGTACATATTTGTATCCTCCTGTAATTTTCACGTATAGTCATATTTTAACAATATGGCGGAAGTATGTCAACATTGGAAGGCTTGGAAAGTAGTGTAAAAAAGGGAAAAATGGAGATTATTATAATGACCTCAAAAAAGTCAAGAAAAAAAGTGTCTAATTATATATAATACAGTTATATCGCGATATGGAGTATTATTTTGTTAATTGTAGAAAAAGAGATAATGTAGAAAGGAATCCGACTATGAGTTTTTCACCACATATCCGGGCAATGATTCGCTATATAGAAGCCCACATAAGAGATGAAAAAGTAAATTATAAGGAAATGGAGGAGAGAGTAGGTTTTTCTGAAGCATATATCAGGGAACTGTTTCGGCGCAGCACCGGATGTTCCTTGTCTCGCTATGTGAGAAATCGGAAAATTCAGGTTTCTGCTTTTGACCTTCTTCATTCCGATGCTGCCATTATGGATATAGCCCTGCAATATGGGTATACAAACCATGAAAGCTATACACGTGCCTTTCGAAAAATCGTGGGAATGACGCCAAGCTGTTTTCGTAAAGAAAGACCGGTTGTGAGTAAAGAAGAATTAGCGCCGGGGATATATGGTATCGGATTTCCTGGAAAAAAAGAGCGAAGGAGTGATATCAGTATGGATAAGGAAAAGTATATGGATAATGATAGTACCGTTTTGTATGGTATGCCGAAGGTTGGCTGGGGTTCCTATGGTGGGAATACGCCGTACCCAATCTGTTTAAAGGCGTGTCTGGACTATTTGGGAGAAGATGTCAGCTATGATTATGTAATGGTGTCAGGCGGGGCAGCATTCCGTCTGACATGGAATGAGGAAATGTGGGACCTGAGCAATATAGATATTTACCATACCATGGATGAATCCTCAAAAATATATTATCTGGGGGCAGAGGCTCTAGGCAGAGAATTTGAATTTTTGGGCCGTGACAAAAATATGACAAAGGAGGAATTTATACAGTTCATCAAAAAGAATATCGACAGAGGCTATCCTTGTATTGCACAGGGAATTATAGGTCCGCCTGAGGCTTGTGTCATTACCGGATACCGGAAGCAGGGGGAGACTTTGCTTGGCTGGAATTTCTTTCAGGACGATTCGGAATTTGCTGGGAGTGTCAAAAAAGACGAGAGCGGATATTTCATTTGTGATAACTGGTGGGAAAACAAGGATACCCAGGGTGTTATGTGTATGGGGGCGATTCAGAGGGAAACGTTTTCAAGAAAGGAGATTTTAGAGAATGCGGTGAAGGTAATGACAGGAAGGAAGGAGTACGCCTATGCAAAGGGTGTCGCCGCCTATGATGCATGGGAGCGTATGCTGGGAAATGATTCCGACTTTAGGCCGGGTAATAATGATTCGGTATTGCTTGAAAAAATATTATGTCAAAACGATGCGATGAGCAGCTTAATTGATGGGAGAAACTGTGCGGCAAATTATTTTTCAGATTTGGCGAAAATGGCGGCTGCCAATAATGAGGAACGAAGGATATCCTATACCGTGCTTGCCGGAACCTTTGAGAGGACGAAAGATATTGTATGCCAGATGCGGGAACTGTTTGGCAACTGGGAGGACATGGACGCTAGGCTTTCTGATACATCAGGCACAAGTCTCCGAAAAAAAGCGTGTGAGTATATCCGGCAGGCGAAAAAGTCAGACGAGGAGAGCCTGCGGCTAATGGAGGAGATGCTGGAAAAAGGGGCATAATTTTTACGTTGACTTCCTATGCATTTTTCTATAAAATTAAAAATGCCTTCATTCTCTTATTTGAGGGAATGGGGGCATTTTATATAATAGGAGTAATATAATTTGTGGCGCATAGAAATGGAGGTAAGCGTGGAAAAAGAAAACATAATTGGACTGCGTATGGAGCGGCAATTTTTAACAAGGAAGGCATCCGAGGAGGAATACGTCCAGCTGTACCGGGATACTCAGCCGGGACAGAATGAATACTGGCATGGGTTTGGGCAGCCGCCGGTATTATCTTTCCGTGCGGATTTTGACGATATTGAATTTAATCGGCAGAGACAGTTGGAGAGAGTGCTGGTAAAAGGACGGTTTCAAGGAGGGAATCTTGGCTGGATTGAGGAAGATGACTTAGAGCTCTTTGCGTGTATGTGTAAAAAGCCGTTGACAAAACCGACTCCGGTGCAGCTTGAAATACTGGAGCTGATAGAGAGGGAGGGCCCTCTGACGATTCAGGTTATAAAAGAATTTACGGGGCTTCTTGTAAAAAAGATTACTCCGGTGCTTCACCGTCTTCAGGAAGCATTTCTCATATATGAAGACCAGTATGACGGAGAATGGGACCGGGGCTGGTATCGTTTTGGCGAAATGTTTCCGGAGATAAATACAGAGAAGTATACGAGAGTCGAGGCATTAAAAATTGTACTTCAGAGGTTTGCATACCGCATGGTATGGTTTGATATCAACATGGCAAAAACCTTTTACCGCCTTCCGGTAAAAGATGTAAAGGCAGCCGTTTCGGAACTTGTAGAGGAAGGGATTCTTGTTGAAAGCGGGGAGGGTTATCTACTGAGAGAAGATAAAAGCCTGCTTGAGGAGAAGGAATTTGAGGTTCCGGGAGATATTTGGATTATGCACCGAAATGATATTTTGGTAAAAGCCTACGAGGATGGGCTGAAGGCAGAATATAAGCGTGCGGAGACGGAGATTTTACAATTTATCCTGATAGAGGGAGAGATTCATGGTGCAGTGCTTGGTAAGTTCAAATATGGGCCATATATCATTGAGGATATTGTTGTAGATGAAGACTATAAGGATAGACAGGAAGAAATTACAGAAAAAGTATTAGAGGCAAATCCGGGAAGTGAGATAGTGAACAGGTAAAATATAGTCAGAGGAGGCAGCAGGTATGGAGGAAAAGAGATTTAGCAGACCGCTTTCTTTGCGGGATGTGAAGATTACAGATGATTTCTGGAAACAGGAAATGGAGCTGGTAAGGGAGGAAATCATTCCGTATCAGTGGAAGGCATTGAACGATGAAGTAGAGGGTGCGGAGCCAAGCTTTTGTATGAGAAATTTTAAGGTTGCGGGAAAGCAGAACAAGGAGCGCCGTGAACAGGGAGAAGCATTTGAGGAACCGGCATATACCTTTCGGGGCTTTCAGGCATTGCCAGAGGATATGGAGCATCTAGAGGATAAGTTTTACGGTTTTGTTTTTCAGGACAGCGATTTTTATAAATGGATAGAGTCGGTTGGTTATTCCCTTGTACAGCACCCGGATGCCGAGCTGGAGAGGATTGCGGATGAGGCGATTGACATAGTGTGTGACGCCCAGCAGGAGGACGGATATCTGGACACCTATTATATTATCAACGGAAAGGATAAAATATTTTCGAATCTGCGTGACCACCATGAGCTGTATTGCTTTGGGCATTTAGCGGAGGGGGCAGTCGCGTATTATCAGGCAACAGGAAAAGAAAAGCTGTTAGTGGCAGCAAAACGTTATGCAGATTATATCATCTGTCATTTTGGAGAGGAAGAAGGAAAATGCAAGGGTTATCCGGGGCATGAGATTGCAGAAATGGCTCTCGTCCGTCTCTACGAAATAACGGGAGAGGAAAAGTATAAGGAGTTAAGTTACTTTTTTGTAAATGAGCGGGGGAAGAAACCTTATTATTTTGACCGTGAGCATCCGGAGGAAATACCGAAAGGGCAGGAGGAGAGCCTGCGCTATGAATATCATCAGGCGCATCTGCCAGTGAGAGAACAGGAGGAGGCGGTCGGTCATGCTGTGCGTGCGGTTTATTTATATTCAGGAATGGCAGACCTTGCGAGACTGTATGGGGATGAAGCCCTTTATCGTACCTGTGAACGCTTGTGGGATAGCATTGTAAAAGAGAAAATGTATATCACGGGAGGAATCGGGGGAACCCATATCGGGGAGGCATTTTCTTTTCCATATGATTTGCCAAACGATACTGCCTATGCGGAAACCTGTGCCTCGATTGGGCTTGCTTTCTTTGCCAGAAGGATGCTGCAGATGAGGGCGGACGCAAAATATGCAGATGTGCTGGAGCTGGCGCTTTATAATGGGATATTAAGCGGGATGGCGTTGGATGGAAAAAGTTTCTTCTATGTGAATCCGTTAGAAGTGCTGCCGGAAGCATGCCATAGGGATGAACGGAAATTTCATGTAAAACCGGTACGGCAGAAATGGTTTGGTTGTGCATGCTGCCCTCCGAATCTGGCACGGCTGTTGAGTTCAGTCGGGATGTATGCCTATACGGAGTCAGAGGACACGCTGTATGTACATCTCTATGTGGGAGGTCGTATAAAAAAAGAAATTGCTGGTGAGACGGCGGAGATTATTATAGAATCCGGTTATCCATGGCAGGGTAATGTAAGTGTCCGCGTAGGGGGAACGAAGAAACCATTTACCATTGCTTTTCGGATTCCTTCATGGTGCGATGATTATCGCATCGATGGGGTGGAAAATGCCCGGACGGAGAAAAGGGATGGTTATCTCTATGTGACAAAGGTGTGGGAGGAGGATGTACTGCGGCTTGATTTTCCAATGGAAATACGCCGGATGGAATCCCATGCCCTTGTACGGGAGAATATTGGGAAAGTGGCACTTATGCGTGGGCCTGTTGTGTACTGTATGGAGGAGGCTGACAATGGAAGGAATCTTCATTTGCTAAGTATTTTAGAAAGCGCGGAGGCGGAGACAGAGGAGCGGGAAATTGCCGGAGTGCAAGTAAAAGGAATAAAAATAAATGGTTTCCGTCAGCAAATTAGAGGAGGAAAGAACGAACCTCTGTATCATACGATGAATCATGCCGACAGGGAGGCGGTGCAGCTGCATTTTATTCCGTACTATACGTGGGCAAACCGTGGTGAAAATGAGATGCAGGTCTGGACCCGGCTAGAGAAGGGTTGATAAAGTATCAGTGCCGGATAGCCGATAAGTATAATAGACGCACAAAAGGATTTGCGGGAAGCCGATGGCTTCAAGGGGAGGTAATCATATGGATATGATGTCAGTTCAGGATAGTTATCGTTACGACACAACGTCAAAGAGCCTTCGGGATATTCAGGAGGCAAGGAAAAGGGCGATAAGGCTTTCGAATCAAAAGAAGGCAAAAAAGAAAAGAAAGAAAAGTGTAAACTATAATGCAAAGGAATTATCCCATCAGCTTTCGCGTGCCACACGGGCATCAGGAGCAACACAGGTTCTTGTGCGGGCAAAGGGAATGATTGAATATTTACAGAGATGTGCGGCAACGGGTAATTTTGATGAAGGCGAGATAAAAGCAGCTATTGCCCACGCCAGACGCATGGTAAAGTGTGCAAGAAAAAAGGTACGGAATTTGAAAAATGAGGAGCGAATGGAGCGTAAGGAAAAGAAGACCGGAGTTTCAAAGGATATCAGGAAAGACAGTGAACTCAAAGCGCTTATTCGCAGAGAACTAAGGAAGCTGCGGCAGAAGAACCGGAGAGAGGAGCAGGAAGAGATTTCGGATGCGGATATGAGGTATCTGAAGGAGAGGATCCGGCAGCAGCAGCGCTCCACATCCGGCGGCGATTCTTCGTATGAACAGGAAGCGATGTGTGAAACTCCGGTAGAATCCTCAGGTGAAGTTATGACCGAGGGAGCGGAGTGTGTGGAGGCCAGTACAGTAGACGTGGTGATGTGATAAAAAAGTGCGGTTATTTGCCGCACTTTTTTTAGCTACGCGTTTATCAGTCGTGCTTTGTGACCAAATAGATATTTTCTGTGTATATAATAGTGAAAGATAGATAGGCCGGCAGATATCTTTTGTCAGGAGGAAAGCAGATTGGACGATGCAGAATTGATACAAAGACTCAAAAACAGAAAACAAAAGGCATTGACACAGGTCATGGATTTATATGGAGGATATGTCTATACTATTGTCAGGAATATAATCGGAGACCGGATGCAGCCAGAAGATATCGAGGAAACCGTATCGGATGTGTTTTACAAACTTTGGATCAATAGTGACAAGATAGACAATAAGCGTCCTCTAAAGCCATACCTTGTCAGTATGGCAAGAAATATGGCGAGGAATAAATTACGTGAAGCAAAAACCTTTTCTCCTTTAGAGGAGAATGAAATTATACTGGAAGATGTCCTGAGTGAGGAGTTGGAAAGAAAAGAGCAGCTTCACATTATAGAGGGAGTTCTTGCAGAGCTTCCACGGCTGGAGAGGGAAATATTTATCCGCTATTATTATAATTATGAAAAAGTTAAGGACATTGCAGGGAAGTATAATGTTTCGCAGTCGAAGGTTAAAATGTCATTACACCGGATACGGAACAGATTAAAGGAAGAATTGGAGGAAAAGGGTTATGGAAAAGAAGCGTGATTTGTTTGATATAATGCAGGATTTTGAACCGGAAGATAAGCTGTTTACCGATGAGTGTGAAAAGGCAGAGGTAGAGCGTATAAAACGGCAGGTCTTCCAAAGGAAAGGAGCGGGACTCGTGAGATTACGAATTATAAAGCGTACGGCAGCAGCCGTGCTGGCAATCGTTCTGTTAGCAGGCGGTGCGATCGGAGTAGATGCGGCGACGGGTGGCCATGTAATGAAAAAGGTAAAGGAAACTTTGACGGTAACGGTAGAAAAACCAGACGGCACCAAGGAAAAACTGGGAGTAGATAAGATAGAAGAGGTAAAAACAGAGGATGGTTCAGTCTTTGTCGTCAAGGTAAGTAAACAGAAGAAAAAGAACGGCGAGTCAATGGTGTATATGCAAATTGATGAGGAAAAAGAAAAGGGCAAGGACAATAAAAGTAAGAAATAAGAGAGAATAATTTTATGATGAGACAGCCTGACGGCTTGACACCGTCAGGCTGGACAAAAGGTGTCAGTCACAGAAAAGTGGCTGTCACCTTTTTATCCTTTTATGTGTGTTTAAAGTGAAAGGAGGATAGATTGACGGCATGAACTTGATACCGTCAGACGAAAAAAATGAATCGATTCAAATCAAAGGAGAGAATAGAGCAGGCGGTCCGCGCTCACGGCGATATGCTGTTAAAAATATGCTTTACGATGCTGGGAAACCGTTATGACGCCGAGGAGATAGTGCAGGAGACCTTTATTGCATATATGGTAAATGACAAAGAGTTCTGCGATACAGAACATGAAAAGGCATGGCTGATTCGCGTGGCTGTCAACAAATCGAAAAATGCATTGCGCTATCGGAACAAACATACTTATGTAAATTTGGATGACGTGCAGGAGGTGGCTGCAAGCGAGGATAAGCAGGAAATGCTTGCGGAAGTTATGCGGCTTCCGGCAAAGATAAAGACAGCGGTTCATCTGCATTATTATGAAGGCTATAGCTGTAAGGAGATAGGAGCGATTGTCGGGGCGACGGAGGCAGCGGTAAAAAAGCGGCTGCAAAGAGGCAGGGAGTTACTAAAAAATATATTAGGAGGCGATGAGTATGAAGGATAAATATAGAGAGTTGTTCGAGGATGTACATTTATCTAAATCCGCAATAAACGGGATAAAAGAAAGGGCGGATGAACTTCAAAATGAAAAGAGCAGAAAGGTAAGCAGGCATGGGAGCGGAAGGTTTTTGAAGGCAGCAGCCCTGCTCGGAATTGTGCTGACACTGGGCGGCACGGTCAGCTATGCAGTGGTACATTTTACAAAGAAAGATAACAGCATAAAGATGAGCAATGAGATACAGGACAAACGTGCCGATATAAGGCTGGGGAAAAAGAAAGCAAACGACAAAAAAGAGGTTGGCAAAAAGGAGGATTCTGCTCTGTATGATGTAAAATTATCTTATATTCCGAAAGGGTATAAGCAGGATAAAACGGATTCGTATCTTTACCGGGATAAAAAGGGAGACGGATATTTCAGCGTTATCTTGTATCATTTGCAGACAGAGTACAGGACGGCCCGCTCCGCTGACAAGGTAAAGGAACTTGAGACAGAACTCGGCAAAGGGTATTATGGCGGCAGAGGACATGGGCAATATGCTTTGCTGGTTATGAAAGGTACGGATTATATGGTGTATATTGATGGCTCAAATATGCCGCAGAAGGAAGTAAAAAAGATTGCGCAGGGCGCTTCACTGACGGAAGTGAAAACGAAAAAAGATATACAGGCAAGCTACATTGAATACACCAAGGAAAAGCGAGCAGAGGCAGATAAATTTATTAAAGAGGCAGCAGAGAGAGCCGGGAAAAAGTAAATCAGGGAAAAAGATAAAAAGTCCGCCATTTTCAGGCGGGCTTTTTAGCGGTTATATTTGTTTTAAGATTTAAAAGGACAAGGGCGGTCAGGACAAGGCAAATGCCAAGAGCTGCTGTCCATGTGAGTTTCTCCTTTAGATAAAAGACACTGACAAGGGTAGCAACGACTGGTTCTACGGATGCAAGGATTGCTGCCTTGCCCGTTTCCACATAGGTAAGCCCAATTGTATAAAAAATGTATGGGAAAACACCACAGACAACACCGGATAACAGAATCGGCAACACGGCACCGGGCGAGGCTATCATCAGTCTGGCAAGAGGAATCGGATGGATGAGGGGCAGTGTGACAAGCCCGGCAAACAAAAAGGTATACAGGGTAATGGTAAAGGGATGATAGGTTTTTACTGCAAAATGCCCGAAAATGCTATAGAGTGAATACCCGAAGCCTGCACCCAGCCCATAAGAAAGTGCAACTGGTGTTAAGTACATAGAGCTTTGGAATACTCCGGTAATGAAAAGACAGCCGGAAAATGCCAAAAAGAGCGCCGCCATCTTCTGTGGCGTTATTTTCTCATGAAAAATAAGTGCGGATAAAATTGTTACGAATATCGGAGAGGTGTACAGAAGGATTACTGCTGTTGAGAGAGACGTCAGCTCAATTGCACGAAAATAACAAAAACTAAAAAAGGCAATACTGCAAACACCAGTACCGAAAAACATCCAGATGTCTTTCATATGTATACGAAGCAGCTGTCTGTCATAGATGATTAGGAAGATTAGCAGACAGACAAATGTTATTACAGAACGAAGGCAGGTAAGCTGCATAGAGGAAAACCCATATGCACTTAAAACCCGGATGAAACCGCCCATGATTCCCCAGAGAGAGCCGGCAAGTATAATAAAAAATGGTGCAATACGTTTCATTTACTTCTCCTCCGTTTTAAGATTGTTTTAAATGGATGCCGTTTGGCCAGGTATAAATTCTTATCTATCATATCGTATCTGTTGTCTGTTTGCAACTATGGCAACATTATGATATAATAAAATACTTAAAAGAATTACATGTCCGAGTCAGGCAAAGAGGGAGAAAGCGGATGAAAGAACATATCAGAAAAAGCTATGCGCATACTATTTATGCAAGCTATCTTGGATATATTACTCAGGCAGTTGTAAATAATTTTGCACCATTACTTTTTCTTACCTTTGTTTCAGATTATGGATTGAGTTTAGAAGAAATAACGTGGATTACGACAGTAAATTTTGTTGTGCAACTTTGCGTAGACTTGTTGTCGGCAAAGGTAATTGACAGAGTCGGATATCGGATTTCGATTATTACGGCCCATATTCTGGCAGCACTGGGAATTATTGGTCTGGCGGTTCTGCCGGATTTATTTGGCAATGCTTATGTGGGACTGATGACAGCAGTTGTTTTGTATGCTGTCGGAGGTGGGATTATTGAGGTGCTTATCAGCCCGATTGTCGAAGCATGCCCGACGGAGAAAAAGGAAGCTGCCATGAGTCTTCTTCATTCCTTTTACTGTTGGGGACATGTCTTTTTAGTTGTTATGTCTACCGTGTTTTTCCAGCTGTTTGGCATCGGGAATTGGAAAAGCTTAGCATTTGTATGGGCATTGATTCCGATACTGAACAGTATTTACTTTACTCTTGTGCCCATTTATCCGATTACAGCGGGGCATGAGAAAATGTCGTTTGGCAGTCTGCTAAAACAAAAGGTGTTTTGGCTGATTGTCATCATTATGATTTGCGCAGGCGCCTCGGAACAGGCAATGAGCCAGTGGGCGTCGGCATTTGCAGAGTCGGCGCTGAAGGTTTCGAAAACCGTAGGGGATATGGCGGGACCATGTGCATTTGCCGTTTTGATGGGAACGGCAAGGGCGATTTATGGAAAATGCAGTGAGCGTATTCCGTTGAAAAAATTTATGATTGGCAGTGCGTTGCTTTGTATTGTCTGTTACGCTGTTGCAGTATTTGCCGGTAGCCCGGTAATGGGACTTGTCGGATGCGCCTTGTGTGGGTTTTCGGTAGGTATTTTCTGGCCGGGTACATTCAGCATTGCGGCAGGAAAACTGCCGGGCGGGGGAACTGCCATGTATGCGCTGATGGCATTGGCGGGAGATGTCGGCTGTGCTTCCGGCCCGACTGTTGTAGGGATGGTGGCGGATTCTTTTGACGGGAATCTGAAAAGCGGTTTACTGGCAGCTATGATTTTCCCTGTATTGATTCTGATTGGTATATGCTTGTTGAGAAAGCAGAATAAGATACAAAAATAATTTTATTTACAATTTAGAGAGGGGTAGTCCATGAATATTCTTGCACAATGTTGTGGTGTGCTGCTGTTGGCAGTTATTTTATATTTCCACAGCAGTCAGAAAAAAATTCATTTGAATACAGAACGGGCTTTTATGGGAATATGGAGCCTTACCTTTGCCAGCCTGATTTTAGATATCCTTTCCATGGTGTTGATTACATACAGCCATGTGATTCCGGATATTATTGTTAAGATTGGATGTAAGGCGTATGTGGTGTCTCTCGTATGGGTGGGAATGTCCTGTATTAGTTATGTTTGTGCAGATATTTATGAGGGGCGGCAATTATATCAAAAATATAAGGAATGGTTTACTCTATGTGCAATAGTTTTTTCCGTAGTAATCTTTTGCCTTCCGTTATATATTTGCAAAAAAAGTCCTTCGGAAACATATACATATGGACCAGCGGCAAATGTGACATATGGGCTTGCTTTGTCTGTTCTTTTGGTTCTAGGGGTTCTTATTCACAAACACAGGAACAAAATAAATGCCGACCGCCGGAAGGTTATGTGGGTATGGATGGCAGTCTGGCTGTTAGGTGCGGTCTTAGAATTTATCAGTATAGAGATATTTCACAGTGCACTTTTACTGGTCGGTTATGCCAGTGCGGTAGGAATTATCATTATTTATCTGCGGCTGGAAAATCCAGAATCAAACTTAGATAAGAAAACCGGATTTTTCAATCGAAATGCGCTGTTATTATATATTCGTCAATTGTTGAACAGCGATGAGGATTTCTATTTATTATGTATGTCGTATTCGCTGGGTGTCGGGGATAATGTCCCGGCGGAAATTAGCGAAGTCATATCAGAAGAAATATTTCAGTTTATTTCTAATTTTTCAGGAACCTCGGTATTTCGCCTTACGGAAAATGAGATTGTTTTTCTTTTCCTTGACAAAAAGGAGAAGGAGAGGGTATATCAGGAGTTATCTGAACGGTTTGAAAAACCGTGGGGCAGGGACAGCATGAGGATGGTAAATCCCCGCTGGTACAGCATGGATGATGTCCGGATGGTAAAACGTGCGGAGGACTGCCTGAATTTATTTCATTACATATCACAGAGCAGTACAGAGGGCAGGGTTAGCAGTGAGAATAATGACTATATCTCTATCGACAAATCTGTCATGAAGGAGCTTTACAAGGAAAGAGAAATAGAGAATCTGTTGACTCAGGCGATGAAAAGGGACTGGGTAGAGGTTTATTTTCAGCCAATATATTCTACATCGAAACAAAAGTTTGTTTCTGCAGAGGCGCTGGTCCGGATTCACGATGAGACAGGGAAGGCGATTTCGCCGGGTGTATTTATTGATATTGCAGAAAAGACGGGGTTAATTGTAAAGCTGGGTGAGATGGTGTTTGAAAAGGTATGCCGCTTTATCAGGGACGAAAACCCAATTCAGTATGGCATTGAATACATAGAAGTAAATTTGTCCCTGATACAGTGCGGGTATGAATTTTTGGCAGAAGATTTTATACGGATTATGAAAAAATATGAGATTTCCCCTCAGTATATCAATTTGGAAATTACGGAAACAGCCAGCTTAGATGAAAAAAGGATGTTACAACAAAACATGCAGGATTTGCAGGAGTTTGGAGTTTCCTTTTCGCTGGATGATTTTGGTACAGGACATTCGAATCTGAATTATATTGTTGATATGCCGGTAGACATTGTGAAGTTTGACCGGGGTATGATACAGGCGTATTTTAGCAGCGATAAAGCGAAGTATGTAATGGACGCGGCCATGCATATGATTCAAGGGATGCAGCTTGAGATTGTCTCAGAGGGCATTGAGACCGAGGAGCAGTATCGCACAATGGATGAACTGGGAATTAGTTTCATTCAGGGGTATTATTTCTCCAAGCCATTGCCGGAAAAGGAGTTTTTGGAGTTTATTCAGCGCGAGGCAGGGGAAGGTTCTCATCAGTAGCAAATATTACCATATCGGATTTCTCCCTGATTTTTATTTATATTTTTCTTGTTTTTGTTTCCTTTTGATGTGTCTTCTCTTTGTGCCTTGTGGCGGCTGACTAATACTTTGTCACAGCGAGATGATTCCAAGGAAGGCAAAGACACTCTTTATAAAAAATTACATAAATCCCAAAAAGATTCCGGCTGTTACTGTTGCGAGTTGGGCGTGACGGAGCGTAAGCGACCTTTCACGCCCTGCGATAGAAACAGTCAGAATCTTTTTGCAGGATTTATAATTTTTTATACTTGAGTGTCGTGTCCTCTTGGAATCATTCCGCTACGACAAAATATTAAAGTGGCTTTATCTCACTGTGCAGCGTCTGCAGTGACTTAATTTCCCCATTTCCATTTGACTTCACATAATGGATACCGTCTGCGGTTGCCTTTGCGGCGGCAATGGTTGTCATATATGGAATCTTTGCTTTAATTGCTGCTTTGCGGAGATAGCTGTCATCATGGACGCTGTCTTTTCCAACCGGAGAATTGACAATGAGCTGGATATCTCCGTTCGTAATCATATCAAGGATGTTTGGACGGCCTTCATATAGCTTCTTTACCTTCTCAGCTTGTATGCCCGCCTCATTGATTAAGTCGTAAGTACCGCCTGTAGCAATAATTTTAAAGCCGTCTGAGGCAAAGCTTCTTGCCACTTCAACAACTTCTGCTTTATCCTTGGCATTTACAGAAATCAGCACAGTTCCTTCCAGTGGGAGCTTGGACTGAATGGCTTCCTGTGCTTTGTAGAAGGCCTCGCCATAGGAGCGGGACAGTCCGAGGACTTCGCCAGTGGAGCGCATTTCCGGTCCCAGTACCGGATCGACCTCCTGGAACATATTGAATGGGAATGCTGCTTCCTTGACTCCGTAATTCGGGATGTTCTGTTCCTTTAAGTCAGGCACTGGTGATGGGCGTCCGGTCAGCTCTGACGTAATGATATCCGTCGCAAGCGGAACCATGCGGATATTACATACCTTTGATACCAAAGGTACAGTACGGGATGCTCTTGGGTTAGCCTCCAGCACATAAACCTTGCCGTTTTCAATCGCATACTGCATATTCATAAGGCCTTTTACGTGCATTTCCTCTGCGATTTTCCTTGTATATTCTTTGATTGTTTTTACATTTTCCGGCGTAATATGAACGGAAGGAATAATACAGGCAGAATCACCGGAGTGGACTCCTGCCAGTTCGATGTGTTCCATGACAGCCGGGACAAAAGCGTTTGTGCCGTCACTGATAGCGTCCGCTTCACATTCCATCGCATGATTTAAGAAACGGTCAATCAGAATTGGGCGGTCCGGTGTTACGCCGACAGCCGCGTTCATATATTCGGTCATGCTTTCCTTATCGTAAACAACTTCCATGCCGCGTCCGCCAAGAACGTAGGAAGGACGAACCATAACCGGATAGCCGATTTTTTCAGCAATGGAAATTGCCTCGTCGACGGTTGTTGCCATACCGGATTCCGGCATCGGAATTTCCAGCTTATCCATCATTTCACGGAATAAATCACGGTCTTCTGCCAAATCAATGACGGAAGGAGCAGTGCCGAGAATTTTTACCCCGTTCTTCTCAAGCTCTGCTGCCAGATTCAGAGGTGTCTGTCCTCCAAACTGTGCAATGACGCCGAGCGGTTTTTCTTTTTTGTAAATACTCAGCACATCCTCAAGTGTCAAAGGTTCAAAGTATAATTTATCGGAAGTATCATAATCGGTTGATACGGTTTCCGGATTACAGTTTACAATGATTGTCTCGAAGCCGAGTTTCTTCAGAGCGAGGGAGGCATGTACACAGCAGTAATCAAACTCTATACCCTGTCCGATACGGTTCGGGCCTCCTCCTAGAATCATGATTTTCGGCTTGTCGTTTGCAACCGGATTTTTATCCGGGGCATTGTAAGTAGAATAGTAGTAGGCGCTGTCTTCTGTGCCGCTTACATGAACGCCTTCCCATGCTTCTTCCACGCCAAGTGAGATACGGTGGTTGCGAATGGTTTCTTCCGGAATCTCTAAGAGCTGGCTTAAATATTTATCAGAAAAGCCATCCTTTTTTGCAGAAACTAAAAGCTCATCGGAAGGCAGGCTGCCCTTTGCTTTCAGAAGTTCTTCCTCCTCATCGACAAGTTCCTTCATCTGCTCAATGAAATAGGATTTTACCTTAGTAAGTTCAAAGATTTCCTCGACGGAAGCGCCCTTGCGAAGCGCCTCATACATAACAAAGTGACGTTCACTGGACGGCGTAATCAGAAGTTTTAACAGTTCTTCTTTAGTCATCGAATCAAAATTTTTGGCGTGTCCTAAGCCATAGCGTCCGGTTTCCAGACTGCGGATGGCTTTCTGGAAGGCCTCCTTGTAGGTTTTACCAATACTCATAACCTCGCCTACTGCACGCATCTGAGTTCCCAGCTTGTCCTCAACGCCCTTGAATTTTTCAAATGCCCAGCGGGCAAACTTAATTACCACATAGTCGCCGTCCGGTACATATTTATCCAATGTCCCATATTTACCGCAAGGGATATCTTTCAGAGTAAGGCCAGTGGCAAGCATAGCCGATACAAGAGCGATTGGGAAACCGGTTGCCTTCGAGGCAAGTGCCGAAGAACGGGAGGTACGAGGGTTGATTTCAATAACGATGATTCGGTCGGTGACAGGATCATGGGCAAACTGTACATTCGTTCCTCCGATGACCTGTACGGATTCTACAATTTTATAGGCCTGTTCCTGCAGGCGTTTCTGACATTCCTCCGAGATGGTCAGCATAGGGGCCGAGCAGAAGGAATCTCCTGTGTGTACGCCGAGTGGATCAATATTTTCAATAAAGCATACGGTAATAATATTATTCTCAGCGTCACGTACTACCTCAAGCTCCAGCTCCTCCCAGCCAAGAATGGATTCCTCAACCAGAACCTGACCGACGAGACTTGCCTGCAATCCTCTTGCGCAGACCGTTTTCAATTCTTCTTTATTATATACAAGACCGCCGCCGGCGCCGCCCATTGTATAGGCTGGTCTTAGTACAACCGGATAGCCGAGGCGGCTCGCAATGTCAAGAGCCTCGTCAACACTGTAGGCAACTTCACTTCGTGCCATTTCGATACCGAGTTTATCCATTGTCTTTTTAAATTCAATCCGGTCCTCGCCGCGCTCAATAGCGTCTACCTGAACACCAATTACTTTTACGTTATATTTATCCAGAATTCCTGCTTTATTTAATTCTGCACATAAATTCAGTCCGGACTGTCCGCCAAGATTTGGCAGGAGTGCATCCGGTCTCTCCTTTGCAATAATCTGCTCCAAACGGTCTACGTTCAGAGGTTCTATGTAAGTAACATCAGCCGTTTCCGGATCCGTCATAATAGTCGCCGGATTTGAATTTACTAATACGATTTCATAACCCAGCTTGCGCAATGCTTTACAGGCCTGCGTGCCGGAATAGTCAAATTCACATGCCTGACCGATAATAATCGGACCGGAACCTATGATGAGTACCTTGTGAATATCAGTTCTTTTTGGCATTTATTTACCCTCCTTCGTTCTGTATTCCTTCCTACTATTATATAGGAAATAAGAAAAACCACAAGAGATTTTTTAGAATTGGGTAAAAAATGTTCAACTATTCTTTTTCCTGCATATACTGTAAGGAATGAAAATGGATAGGTATGGTACATTATGGAAAAATATGTAATACTTTCTTTGGAAACGCATTTAGTTTTTGCCAGAACGATGAAGGAGCATGCTCTGTTTTTAGAAGCAGGTTTCCCGGGGAAAGATAGGGCGTGGATTCAGAGGGCGGATATGTTTCGCCGGCAGTTTGAAGAAATACTTGGTCAGACAGTGCGAATCAGCGACGGAGTAATCAGCTGTGAAGTTCTGGAATCACAGGAGCTGGTTACTGACTTTACGATGCAGGCGGAACAACAGACACAGAGGCTGTCAGGAATTCCAATAAATAGCCGGATTACTGCAATGGAACAACAACTACAGTCCGGCAGCTGTGAGGTGGAAATGAATCCTGCCATAATTGGGGCTGTAAACCAGATAAACGGAAGAGTAATTCAGCTTTTGAATGGACTGATTGCATTTAAGAAAGAGGTATTGCAGACAGTAAAGGAATGTCGGCTGTTTACCACGAACTATCCGCTGTTGATACAACACATACTGCGAGAGGCAGAGTGGTACCGCTCTATTGTGACAGAGCTGCAGGAAAATAAGAGGTGCTCATGTAAAAATATGCAGAGTGTGGAGGAATTCTGGAACCGGATTATGATGGAGCATGCGTTGTTCATACGGGGGCTGCTGGATCCGTCGGAAATTACTCTGATTGAAACAGCAGACGAGTTTGCGAACCAGTATGGAGAACTGCTTGAACTGGAAAATGGCGAGAATTGTTGTCAGGGAGAGAACATAACCCGGAAATCACTAGAGGAGACAAAGAAATATCAGGAGTTCAAGGAAGCGGGGACAGAGGGAATAGTGGGATGTGAAATTTCCTCTATTATGTTACCTTTACTTGCAGACCATGTGCTCCGTGAAGCAAACTACTACATTCGCATTTTGAAAGAGGATATAAAAAGGGAAAAAGAAAACGACTAATTATTGGGAAGGCCTGTGGTTAGGTCTTCCTTTTTTTAATCCTGTCATGTATAATAATAAAGTACAGATGTTTCGACTGAGGAGGAACGAGGAAATGAAAAAACACATAGCTTTTATTTTTATAGTGGCACTGTTTTCCGGGGTAATATTGACCGAACCGATATCCAGTGCGGCAGAAACGAAGAAATTTACTTTGAGTGCGGCAGGAGATTGTACGCTGGCAAGTGACATTAAACAGCCGGCGGGTGTCAATTTTTTCTCTATGTATAGGAGAAAAACACCGTCTTATTTTTTGAAAAAGGTACAGTCCGTATTTGCCAAGGATGATTTGACGCTTGTAAATTTTGAGGGAACGCTGAGTAATGGCGGGAAACGTGCAGATAAAAAGTGGGCATTCAGGGGAAAACCTTCCTATATAAAGATTTTGCAGAAGGGTTCTGTGGAGGCGGTATCCTTTTCCAATAATCACACGAGGGACTATGGAGAGAAAAGCCATGCCGATACAATGAAAATATTGAAAAAGGGAGGCATTGCTTTTTCTACGGAAACCCGGACTGCCATTAAAAAGGTCAACGGAATCCGGGTGGGGCTCGTTTCGATTTCAAGTATCGGGGCGTCGTATAATCCGGAGCTTTATTTGCGGAGAGCGATGAAGAAAGTGAAAAAAAAGAAGCCGGAGGTTATTCTGGTCAGTATGCACTCTGGGGTTGAATACACACAGGTAATTCAGCCGATACAAAAAAGGCTGAGCAGAGTTGCCATTGATATGGGAGCGGATTTGGTGATTGGACACCATCCGCATGTGATGCAGGGTATTGACACATATAAGGGAAAATATATTTTGTACAGTCTTGGAAATTTTTGTTTTGGGGGAAATACGAACCCACCAGACAAAGATACTTTTATTTTCCAGCAGACGTTTACCGTAAAGAACGGTAAATTGAAGAAAAAAGCGGAAGCGAGGGCGATTCCATGTCGTTTAAGTGGAAAAAACGGAATCAATAATTATCAGCCGGTTATCAGCAAAGGGAAACAGAAAGCAAACTGTATTTCCCGGCTGAATCGTTATTCAAAAAAGTATGGGGTGAAAATTAAGAAGGATGGAAGGATTCGCAGAAAATGAAATTAAAGTACCTCAAAGGCTGCTGGTCATGGCAGACGGGGTACGCGCAAATATATTTTTACAAGAAAAGAATCCGTCAGGAGGATGGGATAGCATGGTTTCTTCTGTCGGATGGATTGGCAGAAATGGTTTAGGAAAAGAAGTCGAAGGAGATGGTAAAACACCACTTGGAAGTGGAAGGTTTCTTTTTGGCTTCGGTATAAAAGAAAATCCGGGGACTGTTTTTCCGTACATGAATATAAGCAGAAGCCATTATTTGGTGGATGACTGTTCATCCGAGTATTACAACCAGATTGTCAGTGAAGATATGGTTAAAAAGGACTGGTCCTCGGCGGAACATTTGGTAGAAATGGGAAGGGCATATCACTATGCGCTTGCAACAGACTATAATGTTTCCTGTGAGAGAGGACGTGGTTCCGGAATTTTTTTTCATTGCGAAAATGGAAAGCCTACGGCTGGCTGTGTTTCGCTTCCGGAAAAAGAGATGAAACAAATTATGAAAGAGATAAGTCAGGAATGTATCTGGCAGATTACAGATTGTTTTGCAAGTTAATTTAAGCCGTTGAGCTATCGGGCTAAGACAGGAAAGGATAAGAGAATGAGAATGATGAAAAGATGGGTTGCAATATTGTTAGCTTCCGGACTGATTATGACTGCATGCGGGCAGCGAGAGGGGAGTTCACCGGAGACAGGAACGGCAGTGGGAGAGCAAACGGACGGCGCAGAGTCCCCGGCAGCAGTACAGGCAGAGATACCGAAACCGGTCATTGACTATCCACGTAGCGGGGAGATGCCGGAATTTAAGGGGATAGGAAATGCCAAGGTGGAGGAAAAAACGCTGAATAGCGGCGAAAAAGAAGCGGTAGCTGTCGGTCGGAAGAAGGCGAAGGATGGATTGGAGCTTGATTTGACGCCGTACATTCAGCCGGGAAAAAAATATTCGGTTTCAATGACAATGAATTTTACAATAGAGGAGTCCACGGTGGATGTGCTGGCATGTGATTGTGTTCTGACGGATAAGGAAGGTTCGGAATCAGTAGAGGTTCTTTCGGAAGATACCCTGCAATCCTACCGGAAAGGTACCGTTGATGGTATGATAGACACGAAGGAGGCAGGGAAGGTTGTCCTCAAATGGTACATGAAGGAGTGTAAGACGGCAGATATCCATATCCGTGCACTGACAGTAACGGAGGTACAGACAGGCCCAGAGGCTGCCTTGAAGTATGAGTCTGCGTCAAAGTTGGCCGGACAGTACGGCTTTACACTGGGAACGGTGGTCAACGGTTCGACTTATGAAAACAAGGACTATCAGGAAATTATAAAGAAGCATTTCAACAGTCTTTCTACGGCAAATGAAATGAAAGCGTATTCTCTGCTGGATCAGGGGGCTAGCATACAGGCGGCGAAAAAAGGAACAGACGAGCCACAGGTAAACTTTACCTTGGCGGATGAGATGGTTGGCTTTGCGGCTGAAAACGGCATCGGTGTACGTGGGCACTGTCTTGTTTGGGACGCTTACATGTGCGATTGGTTTTTTAATGAGGGATATGAGAACGGTGCGAAAAAGGTTTCCAAAGAAGTGATGAAAAAGCGTATGGAGTCATACATTCGTCAGGTAGTGGAACATTTTGATAAAAAGTTTCCGGGGACGGTATACTGTTGGGACGTTGTAAATGAAGCAGTTGGAGATAATGAGGGAACGGACTGTCAGGCAGGAGACGTCCGCCGTACCCGTACACATAGAGAAGGGGAAGACAATCCTTTTTACAAATATGTCGGTGAGGACTATATTAAGCTGGCATTTCAATATGCGAGAAAGTATGCGGCGCCGGAAGTAAAATTATTTTACAATGATTACAGTACGATTTATCCGGAAAAGCGTGCCGCTATCGTGGAGTTAATCAAGTGGCTCAATGCCGGAGAAAAGATAGCGGATGGGGTTGGCATGCAGGCGTATCTGGACATGGATGAATCCCTGCTGATAAGCCGGAAGGGCAGCGGCGGCGCCAGCTTGGAAGACTCGGTCAAGGCATTTTCGGACTTAGGAGTTGAGGTGCATCTGACCGAAATGACAGTAAGAAATTACCAAAAGGAAAATAATGAAGCACACGGAGAATACTATTACAAGCTGTTCCAGAAAATAAAAGAAATCAATGCAGATAAACCTCGTATTACGAATGTAACAATCTGGGGAATCACGGATACCCCGGATGCCATCGAGGGAGATTATACCTACAATTTGTCAGGAACCTACTACGGCATATTGGATGTTATGTACCAGCCGAAACCGGCGTTTGCTAAAATGGTGCAGGCGCTATCTGAAAAAAAGAGATAATAATTTGCCTTATTAGCTGAAAATTTCAAGTAGTCAATCCGCTTCTTTCGTGGTATACTTGAAAAAAGTACGATGAAAGGAGCTTTGACGTGACAGGGATTGTTTTGGAAGGTGGTACATTTCGACCGGTATTTAGCGCAGGCGTGATGGATGCCTTATTATCAGAGAACATTTTGCTTCCATATTGCATCGGTGTATCGGCAGGTATATCGAATGGGTTTTCCTATATTTCTAAGCAGCCGCAGAGAAATTTGGAAATCATGCAGAAATACAGAAACGATAAACGCTATATGAGCAGGAGCAATTTACGAAAATATAAAAGTGTATTTGGTCTGGATTTTGTATTTGACGAGATACCAAATAAGTTAATTCCATTTGATAAAGAAACATTTTTTAGCTATGAGGGGAAATGTCTGGTTGGTGTGACGAATGTTGAGACCGGGCAGCCAGAGTATAAGGATGCGATGGAGGCAGATGATAAATTTACTATGCTCCGTGCTACCTGTGCTCTGCCGATGTTCTTTCCGGCGATTGAAATGGATGGAAACAAATATTATGATGGCGGTCTTTCCGATCCGATTCCGGTGCAGAAGGCGCTGGATGACGGATGCGATAAAGTGCTTATCGTGCTGACACAGCCAAGAGGTTTTGTGAAGCGCTTTGGCAAATATGATAAGCTGGGAGCACGGGTGCTGGGACGCCGTTATCCAGAAATCAGGCGTGCGATTATGGAGCGCCCGGAGAGATATAATGAAGTAGTAAAATTCTGTGAGGAGTTAGTAAAGGAGAAAAAAGCTATCATTATCCGTCCGAATCACCTGTTAAACAGCTTTGAGAGTGATGTAAGGAAGTTGGAAATGTCTTACTGGCATGGCTACCGTATGACAAAGGAAAAGATGAAAAGGATGAAAAAATTTCTGGGGATTAGTCAGGACTAAGATTTTTAATAGGGATTGACACGGCGGTGAATAATCTGTTATAATGAGCCGTGCTTGCGGATATGGCGGAATTGGCAGACGC
>DEUM01000053.1:0-8811 GCA_002362575.1 Lachnoclostridium sp. UBA3262
GGGTAGTAAATTTGACACTACCATGATTATAGAGAGGTGCAATAAATGAAAGATAAGATGAAGCAAATATTAGAGAATCTTCATAAGCACAATATGGAACATATTGCAAATATAAATTTTGGCTTGTCGGAAGATATTGTTTATGATGCATTGGTTGTTGCACCATCCTATTCTCCGGGCAAGGTGATTATGGACGATACCTTCATAGTTACAGAGACAGGTTCGCAAAGTTATTGTACTGGTTATGAGGTGGAAAAGGGGAATATAAAAATTGCATGGATAAAAACGGCGGCAGGCGGCTGCAATATGTTGGATTACCTGTTGATTTGTGGGGAATTGCAATTCAAAAAACTGATTTTTATTGGTGCAGTAGGTGCATTGAAAGAGGAATTTAGTATCGGCGATATTTGCACCCCATCATATTCCGTGGCGGGAACATTAGCAAATACATATTTGAAGGACAGTATAAAAGATTACATTCCATTTGAAAAAATTTACCCGGATAAAGAGTATGTAAATAGCATTATCCAGTTGGCAGAAGAAAGCGATTATACAATAAAACAGGCTTCCGTATTTTGCACGGATTCTATCGTAATGGAATATACACATTTAGAAGAAATAAAGTCATTTGATACAGACCTGATTGAGATGGAAACATCCGTTTTTTATGAAATTGCGAAGTTGATGGAAATACCTGCCATTGCCCTGCTGATAGTTTCCGATAACTCAGCTACAGGAGTCCCGCTTGTAGGCAGAAGTGAGGAAATACAGAAGGTATATGAGTATTCAAGAAAAGTAGTATTGATTGATTTGATATATAAAATAGCGTGCAGATAAACGATATTCAAAGTTTTATTGCGTTGGAAACAAGAAAGTGAAGCTTATTAAAGAATTGGAGTATAACTGGAGGACAATATGACAAATGAAAAACAGGATGAGAGATACTATGTCGCGGATGAGGCTATCCGTGATGCTTTTCTTCTAATATTGAAAGAAAAAGACTTAAATAAAATATCTGTGTCCGATATCATAAAAAGAGCCGGCATAGTGCGAAGTACATTCTACAACCACTATGAAAATATTCCGGCTCTCGTGACTGCCATAGAAGACAAAACGATAGAGGACATATTTTCTCTGATGAATACATTTCATCCCCAAAATGATTGGGCTATATGCAACTCCTATTATTTAACAATCTGCCAATATGTCATGAAAAACCCCCTTCTGGCAGGACTTCTCCGTAATCCGGGCGAGGATACATTTTTTGAAAAAGCGATTACCATGTTCCACCGTTATGTCAGACAGGTAGCACAGAACACGGCTCCTTCCCAGTGCAGTAAAGAGGAGCGCTCCTATATGATTGCCTGCACCATCGGCAGTACCCTTGGCGTGCTCCATAAATGGGCAAAGGACGATTTTCAGGTTCCGCCGGAAACTATCGCTGATATCTTGACACAAGCCTTTATATCGGGAACGCTCCCTTATATATTACAGGAAGGCTACTAGCCTAATGGCTCATCTATCAAGGCTTCCTGCCTTTTTATTTTCTTTGTTGAATTTCTTATAAATGGGTTTTTCCGTATCACAAGATTTGTAATCTGGCGATAGGTAGGCTGGTTTTTATTGTATTGATTCAGAAACTCCTGTAGTGCCGCCTGAATTGCATCTTCATTCAGTCCTCTGGCAGCAACCACTTCCTGTTCCGGATAAATTCTTGCGGTAAGTCCATGATTTTCCCCGGTTACGATTACCTCGCCGACCAGCGCATCAAGGGCTAATTTATTTTCGATTTCCTCAGGGGAAATATTTTCTCCATTGGAAAGAATAATCAGGTTTTTAACACGCCCATTGATAAATAAGAATCCATCCTCATCCAGATATCCCTTATCCCCGGTATGAAGCCAGCCATCCTTCAAAGTTTCCGCAGTCTCCTCCGGCATATTGTAATACCCTTTCATGACACTGCTGCCTTTTACCAGAATCTCGCCGTCTTCAAAGGTTACCTCCACATTGGAGAGAGGTTTTCCAATCGAGCCTGCCTTGTGAACATCTGGTGTGTTCGAACTAATTACCGGGGAACACTCTGACATGCCGTACCCCTCAAAGACCTCTATGCCATACTGGGCAAACTCATCAATATAAAATGTGTCCAGATGCGCTCCACCGGTAAATATAATCTTAAGATTACTGCCAAATATTTTATTTGCTACAGCCTTTTTTGGAATGGAGGAATCTACACTGGCAAGCCTCTTATAAATTGTTTCAATCATCATCGGAACCATGAGCATGATATCTGGTTGAAATACACTCATATTTTTTACCATATGCAGAAGGGAATCATTGATACATACGGTTGCACCTAGAGAAAACCCCTTCAGCCAGTCCATTACGAGACAAAATGCATGATGAATCGGGAGAACACTGAGTAAAATACTTCCGGGCTCTGTTGTATATTCAACCGCTTCCACATTGGATGCCAGATTGTTCTGTGTCAGCATTACTCCCTTGCTTTTTCCGGTTGTTCCGGATGTGAAAATAATCGTTGCCACGTCATCCGGATTTGGTCTATCTGAATCTGCCTCGTGCTTCTTCGAAGCTGCCTTAAGCTCTGCCAAAGAGGACAGCCTTTCTTCTGAGAATTCCGCTTCTTCCTCCTGTAGCAGCCAAATTTTCTTGAGCTTCGGACACTGGGCTAAGATGTCCTCCAAAAGTGTCTTATTTTTTGGACTTAGAAAGAGCGCTTCAGAGTCAGAGCGGTTAATCAAATCTATTAAATCTTCTGCCGGAAGTCCTGCATCGAGAGGGACAGCAACGGTATGTCCTGTAATTATGCCAAGATAGCTTTCTATCCATTCCACAGAACTGACTCCAATTAGGGAAATATGTTTCCCTTGAAAACCTTCTGCCATCAAGCCCTTTCTTACCGCTGCGACATTCTCCATCAGCTCACGGTAACTTTTCTCAAAAATTTGCTTCTTTTTTAGCCACTTTACGGCGCTGATATCTGCAAAATCCCTTACGCTGTCCTCTAATATGTCGCAAATCAATCTTCCCATATTCTACACCTCCTGCTGTAATCTCTCCAGCAAATCAAGGGCCTCCGCGATTGTATGAACCTGCAATACATCTTCATTTTCGAGCTCGACGTCAAAAGTATCTTCCAGCTCCCCCAAAAAAGACATAAAATCAAGGGAAGTAAATTCTAAGTCTTCCCGAAAACGCATATTGTTGTCCATTTCCTTCGGCGCAACCTTACAATATTGGGCTACAATTGTTTTAAACTGCATTTCCTGTGTCATAATTTCCTCCTTATATATGATATTTTTTTATACCTGTTCCATAATTTCGCCTATACTCATGTCCGGATGGGCAATCCCCTTAAACAGAATCCTCATCATGTAATAATACAAAAGTTCCATGTCATGCTCGACTAAATGCGCGGTTTGATAGTGATAGGAGAAATTCATTCCTCCATGTTCTGTATGGGATACCGTCAGATACATTTTTTTCGTCGCGGCGCCGTTCGCAAACCATTTCGAATGTTGTGAAATGTTTTCCAGATGCGGATTTTCCATTTTAACCGGCATTGGCTGATATGTGAGGTAACAACTTTCGTAGGCGGTATTGGGAGGTGTATGATAACGTTTCCTCATCTCCTCCTCAATCCGTGCCGGATCATAATTGCTGTGCATATAAATTCTGTTCTGTATATTTTGAATCTCATACGCCGCAGACAAAAAATCTGTTTCCGGGGAAATCACCGTTCGGCATGGGAACATAATCGTCCGGCTTCCTCCCGATGTCCATTCATCATGGGTGGAACGTCTGGAAATAAAATTTTGAATGGTAATATCCTCCTGCCCGTTGTTTACCTTGGACAGATACGTCCGGATACTTAACAGTAAAAGATTTGTCATAGACAACTGATGGTTCATGCAAAAATCTATCAGATTTTTTGTTGGCTCAGGCTCAAGATAATAATCTTTTACTGCCACAAATAGATTTTTTAACTCGATGTCTGCCGCCCTTAAATTTCTATCACCGTGCCATTTTCTTGCCTCATCGAGAACAGAAGGTCCCTGAATATCAGAGTACAATGGCTCTCCCAAAGCATCCAGCTGGTCATCCCAGAACTTCTTATCCTTCGCAAAGCGTTTCTCATTATTTGCTTTTTTCAAATCTTTAACTAGAATTTCCTCATAATCAGCCAAAGCTTCAGGGTATTCTGAATTGAATCGGTAATGGGTATAGAGCTGCATTAAATCATTTATCATTACCACCAGACTACAGGAATCAATAAGCCTGTGATCCATGTGGATAAAAAATCCATTATATCCTTCCGGGAGCTTTACCATTGTCACATCACATAACGGAATATTATCCCCATCAAACGTTTCATATGCCCATTGCTGCATCTGGTTATCTGCCTCGGTCAGACTCATCCCCGACAAATCTTTCATTGGAATGTCTCTCGTATCATTTTCCACAATGTACTGCTCTACTTCTCCATTTTTATCTGGTTTTGTAAATCGGATTCTCATACATCCATAACGCTGTATTTCTAGTTGAATACACTTCTTCAGCAGACCAAAATCCAAAGGCGCTTGCAGCGATGCTACAACACTAACCCCCGATACCTGCTGTGTCTTGTACTTTAGAATCCAGTTATGGTGCATTTTCTGTGCCGCTGTTAAAGAATAACATTTTTGCATTGAAAAAACCTCCTGTCTGTTCCTTTACGACGTTATCACATTCCATTCCACATTTCTACCTCTTAAAGGACTTAACAAACAGTTTACCCCAAATTGTCTAAGACCTTGCATAAAAAAAGCGCCGTGAATACCCGGCGCTTCAAAAACTGACGTTATTACTGTTAATCATATTTTTCAAAAAAATCCAATATCTTTTGTCGATACAATTCCGGTGCCACATATGCACTGCAAAGATGCCTTGCCCCCGGTACTACCATGAGTTCTTTGGGAGCCCGGCATACGGAATAATTATATTTGGAATTTTTCTGGTCCACATAGGTGTCTGCCGCACCATGAAAAAATAAAATCGGCTTTTGGTTTCTTTCCATAGCTTTTGTCGTATCGGCGTCCTTCATACGAAAACCTGCTAATGCTCTGCAAAATAAATCCAATCGGAATAACAACAGCCCTATCCAGTGCAAATGAAACCAATTTGCCGCCATATCTTTGAATTGTACTTTCATGGAACAGAAGCCACAGTCTGCGATGAAACCCCGAACTTTCTTTGGCAGTTTAAGTCCCGACGCCATAAGTACAGACGTCGCTCCCATAGACTCACCATAAAGGTAGATAGGGAGTTTTTTCTTATTTCGCCGTGCAATATAATAGCTCCATCTCTGAATATCATATTGTTCAGAAGCTCCAAACGTAATATATTCTCCTTCACTTTTTCCACAGCATCGTTGGTCAACAAAAAGTAAATTGCAGTGTTTTTCATGAAGAAACCGTGCCATATAGGCAAAATCTCCGAACCCGCTGCCTTTGTACCCATGACTTAACAAGACAAATCTATTTGCCCCCGCTGCTGGCAAATAGTAAGCATGAAGCCTTAGCCCATCATGGCTGTTTATATAACAATCTTTCATTTTTTGCTGCATGCACCATGCTTTGCCTTCTTCATACTCTGTTTCAAATTTGTGTTTGGGATGGTTTACTTTTATATGGGATAATTGAAACCATTTCCTTTTCATCACTTTTTCTTTTTCCTTATAGTGAACCATTGTTTTGAAAAAAGACCAGCCAAATGCCATGAATATAGCAAAGCCAAGGTAAATCGTTCCCAGTATTTTTAATGCTTTATTCTTCATAATATAATCAACCTCGTTTCGTTTATTATAGTCTTTTTCAAGGATGTATTCAATATGGAAATTTCTTGAGAGAGAAAAGATATTATGTTATAATTAGACTATGCGTTACAAAAGAGAGGGCTTTCAGAAGCTTGCAACGGGAAGTCTGGGAGGCGATTGTGTGGATTTTAAAAGAACAGATGGGAAAAATAAAGATTTTATAGAAAATTGTATGCTTCTTGATTTAGACTTGGATAGACGTGTTGGAAAAAAGATAAAGAGAGATAAATACAAGAAATTTAATCAGTTGGATAATATACAAGAAGCAATCGTTGTTTATGAAAATAATATGGCAATTGGCGGCGGTGCAATAAGAAGATATAATGATGAAAATATGGAATTAAAGAGGGTATTTGTACATACGGAATATCAAAACCAAGGTATTGGAAGCAGAATTGTTTCTTTACTTATAGAATGGGCGGCGGAATTGGGATATAAAAGAATAATTCTCGAAACGGGAGAGTTATTAGCTGAATCCTGTGCCGTATATCGAAAATTAGGTTTTAAGGTAATTCCTAATTATGGTCCATATGTGAATATGCCGGAGTCATTGTGCATGGCAAAGGATTTGGAGAATTAGGAATCAAGCTTAAAGAAATTATTTACTTAGTTCAACGGCGCCGTTGAGCTAACAAAAAGGAGGTATCATTCATGTCAGCACGTGTTTTTCGCTTAAGGTAAGAGTGGTAATAAAAAGACAGCCTGCTTAAAACAGGTTCTTTTTTGCGTGCCTAAGTGGAGGACAATGTGCAGATGACTGATGCTTTGTAGTGTGTCAGTGTTTTTTTGTTGTTTCCTTATGTATATGCAGGAGAATCTGTTTCGGGTATTTCTCCTGTTTTTTTATTACCATTTTTAATGTGAATAAAAAAACAGGAGGGAAAATATATGTCTAGGAAATATAGAAGAAATAGGAAGAAGTCTGCCCATTTACAGGAAATATATGCGTCGCAGAATTTTTTGACCAGTAGGAGGCTTTTGGAAAGAATTGTGAGGATAAGTACCATTACAAAGAACGACCTTGTGATAGAAATCGGTACCGGGAAAGGGCATTTGACAGAGGTGCTTTGCAGAAGGGCAAAGTATGTTTACTCAATGGAGATAGATAAAAAACTGTATGAACGGGCAAAGGAGCGGTTACAGAAGGAAGATAATTTAAAAATAATGTGCAGAGATTTTATGCAATATCAACTGCCCAGTCGAATAAACTACAAGGTGTTTGCCAATATTCCCTATAATATAACGACAGGAATAGTAAAGAAACTTACCGAGGATGCGCATCCTCCCTCAGAAATCTGGCTTGTGATGGAAAAGGGGGCGGCGAAGCGGTTTTTGGGAGTGCCAAAGGAAACAAAATATTCTTTATTGCTGAAACGCAGGTGGGATTTGGAGATTGTTTACTATTTTTCCAGAGAAGATTTTCATCCGAAGCCTTCCGTTGACTCGGTACTGTTGCATTTTTTGCAAAAGAAAAGAAAGGAGTAGGAGGATGAAAAGCAGATACTTTCCGGTTTACGGGTTATAGATTTTATTCTTTGCTGTATGTTCGACATTGTGTTATAATTTTTCTGAAAATATTTTTTGGAGGGCAATGAAATTATGAAATGTGTGAATTGTGGGCATGACAATGAAGAAAATGCCAGATTTTGTCAAGGATGTGGAGCTGCTTTAGAGACGAATCGTAATTCTCTGTCTGAGCTTATGCTTCAGTTATTGAATGATAATATGTTTATGGTGCTATGTATTTTACTGAGTGTCAGCGTTGGGTTTTCTTTAATTACTGCAAATTTTTCTGTCGTCAATATACTTATGACGATTTTTCTTTGGCTGGTTTTTGCTCAAAGCAAAGAAGGAAACAGTAGCCCAAAGCATATGCGTTGTGTAAGTGGTACAATTTTTGCTTCCTACATAATACAATGGGTTTTGTGTTGCATTTATGCCCTTACAGGTTTATTCTTTACGGTTTTGTATTTTATGAGTAAGGACAGGTTATGGGAGGCGTTTTACTCGGAATTTGGTTCATATTTTGGTAAGTATTTTGGAGTTTTCAACTCGGTGGCGGATGTTGTATTGATTCTTTTTTCTATCGGACTTATTATAATGGCAATAGTGGGGGCATGTTTAAATGTGTTTGGGTGGCGTACGATACACCGCTTTGCGCAATCTCTTTACAGAAATCTTGAATATGGACAAGCGAATATCGTAAAGTGTGGTGCAGCACAAGCTTGGATGATTGTATATGGAGTAATAAATGCGTTATCAGCAGCGGTGTCTTTATCAGGGGGTAATTTGGTTACCTTTTTGTCGCAAGGTTGTATGTCGACAGTATTTATCATGGGCAGCGTCTTAGTCAACAAATATTTTGGCAAGGGAAGCGAAAATACTGCAGAATAGAAAAGAGGATAAGATTTATGTTGCCGTTATTGGGGAAGAAATAGCGGGGTATGTTCATGCAAGTGATTATGATACGATTTATGCGCCTCATATGAAAAATATATTGGGGATAGCAGTTGCGGCGACATGGAAGCGCAGAGGAGTTGGCAGTACATTGCTGGCAGAGGTTGAAAGCTGGGCCAAAGAGACTGGGGCGTGCGGAGTAAGACTCGCTTCCGGTTCGTCCCGGATGGGAGCACATGCGTTTTATCGTAGTCTTGGTTATAGCGAAGATAAAATGCAGCTAAGATTACTGAAGATGTTTTGAAATAATTAACAATTAAAAAAATAATTTTATTTTGAAAGAACTTTGTTCTTATTGACAAAAACATTTGACATTGGTCATCTTTTTTGGTAATATATTATTCGCTGACAGGTTACAGACCGGTCACAAATTAAAAGTGCGGAGTTGCTGGAATTGGCAGACAGGCATGACTAAGGATCATGTGCTCGTAGGGCGTGTGGGTTCAAGTCCCATACTCCGCATTATAGAAAAGGCT
>DEUM01000053.1:9107-33225 GCA_002362575.1 Lachnoclostridium sp. UBA3262
AGCCTTTTCTATAATGCGGAGTATACGTAGACGAAGAACGCAAGGGAAGTTGACAAAGGAGGATTTCATAATGAAACGAATATTTTCTATTTTATTGATAGCAGCGCTTGCCTGCTCACTAAGTGTAGTTCAGGAGCCGGAGCAAGCACAGGCGGCGGGGAAAAAGGTAATTGTAATTGACGCAGGACACCAGAGCCGGGCAAATGGCAGTATGGAGCCAATCGGTCCGGGGGCGTCGAAGAAAAAGGCAAAGGTAACAGGCGGGGCTTCCGGCTGTGTTACACACCTTCCGGAATACAAGCTGAATCTTCAGGTGGCAAAGAAGCTGAAAAAGGAATTGCAAAAACGTGGTTATAAGGTCATCATGGTGCGCACAAAGAATAAGGTAAATATTTCAAATGCGGGCAGGGCAAAAATTGCCAACAAATATAAGGCGGATGCGTTCATCCGTATTCATGCCAACTCGGCGGGCAGTTCCAGTGTAAAGGGGGCGTTGACGATAGCGCCGACTTCTTCGAATAAATATATGTCAAAGAAGAACCGAAAGAAAAGCCAGAGATTATCAAAAAAAGTTCTATCCTATATGTGCAAGGCGACAGGTGCGAAGAACCGTGGGGTAATGAGGACAGATACAATGTCCGGTATCAACTGGTGTAAGGTTCCTGTCACAATCGTTGAGATGGGATTTATGAGCAATCCGTCGGAAGATAGAAAAATGGCTTCTGGTTCTTATCAGAAAAAGATTGTCAAAGGGATTGCAAATGGCATTGATAAATATTTTTCATAGAAAAAGATTACTTTTGCGGAGCGGCATTGTGAAAACGATGTTGGCTCCGATTTTCTTTTTATAAAAATTTCTTATTATGTGGGAAAGTATCTCACGATTTCGAAAATAACTTGCGAATCATAAAAAACATGGTAAAATAATAATGGAGATAGTATTCTGTCTGGCATGGTCAGGCTAGTTAGCACTAATCAATACAGAAAGGCAGGGGGTACCATGAATAAAGTAATTACAATTACAAGGCAGTACGGAAGTGGAGGCAGGGAGATTGGAAGAAAGCTTGCAGAAGCATATGGTATTGCTTTTTATGACAATGAAATAATTTCCAGAGCGGCAAAGGAGACGGGGTTTTCTGAGGGGGCGTTTGAGCATGTCGAGGATAAGGCGACGAATAGTCTTTTGTACTCGATTGCAATGGGAATGAATGTATTTTCCAGTCAGGAGGTTGGTTTCACCGGATTGTCACTGGACGACCGTATTTTTCTTGCACAGTCAAATGTGATTCGGAAAGTGGCAAAGGAAGGGCCTTGTGTTATTGTAGGCAAGTGCGCCGATTATATATTAAAGGATGAGGAAAATGTTGTGAATCTGTTTATCAGTGCCTCGGTGGATTTCCGTATCCAAAGGTCGATTCAGATTGACGCGCTTCCAGAGAAAAAGGCAGCAGAGATTGTTTTGAAAAAGGATAAAAGCAGAGCCAATTATTACAAGTATCATTCCGGTGAACGCTGGGATAATGTATTAAATTATGATATGGCTATCCGCAGTGATTTATGTGGGATTGAAGGTACAGTTGAGTGCCTGAAAGCCTATTTAGATAAGATAGAATAAATTTTTGGAGGAGAACATGAGTAAAAAGATAAGAACACGGTTTGCACCGAGCCCAACGGGGAAAATGCACGTTGGTAACCTGAGGACAGCATTGTATGAGTTCCTTATAGCAAAGCATGAGGGCGGGGATTTTATTCTCCGTGTAGAAGATACAGACCGGGAGCGGTTTGTAGAAGGAGCTTTGGAGCTTATCTATAAGACAATGGAAAAAGCAGGGCTTGGGCACGATGAAGGCCCGGACAAAGACGGTGGTTATGGTCCGTATGTCCAGAGTGAGCGCATGCAGACAGGTGTTTATTTGAAATATGCAAAGCAGTTAGTAGAAAAGGGAGAGGCGTATTACTGTTTTTGTACGAAAGAGCGGCTGCAGAAGCTTCATGATGATGCAGAGGCAGAGGGCTCGGCGAAATATGATAAGCATTGTCTGTCTCTGAGCAAAGAAGAAGTTGAGGAAAAGCTGGCGGCAGGAGTGCCATATGTTATCCGGCAGAATAATCCGACCGAGGGCGAGACGGTGTTTGAGGACGCGATTTATGGGAAGATTACAGTGGCAAATGAAGAATTGGACGATATGATTCTGATTAAGTCAGACGGTTACCCGACATACAATTTTGCGAATGTAATTGACGACCATTTAATGGAAATCACGCATGTAGTCCGGGGAAATGAGTATCTCTCCTCAGCGCCGAAGTACAATCGTCTGTATGAGGCATTTGGCTGGGAGGTTCCGGTTTATGTGCACTGTCCGACAATTACAGATGAGGAACATAAGAAATTGGCAAAGAGACGGGGAGACGCTTCCTTCGAGGATTTGATGGAGTTGGGATTTGTGCCGGAGGCAGTTGTGAATTATGTCGCATTGCTTGGCTGGAGTCCGTCGGAGGATAAAGAAATTTTCAGTCTGCCGGAGTTAATCGAAGCCTTTGACTACACCCGTATCAGTAAGTCGCCGGCGGTATTTGATATCGTTAAGCTGAAGTGGATGAACGGTGAATACATTAAGGCGATGGAGAAGGAAAAGTATTATGAGTATGCGATTCCGGAAATCCGGAAGGTCATCAAAAAAGATTTAGATGTAGAGAAAATCGCTGACCTTGTTAAGACACGCATTGAGGTCTTCCCGGATATAGATGAAAAAATTGATTTCTTTGAGGAACTGCCGGAGTATGATATTTCCATGTACACGCATAAAAAGATGAAAACAAACAGTGAAAATTCACTTGAGGTGTTACAGGAATTGCTCCCACGGTATGAGGCGTTGACGGATTACTCCATTGCCGGCATTGAGAAAACCGCGATGGATTATGTGGCGGAAAAAGGTTGTAAAAATGGTCAGGCACTCTGGCCGCTCCGCACGGCTGTGTCGGGAAAACAGATGACGCCGGGAGGTGCCTATGAGATTATGGAAATTATCGGCAAAGAGGAGTCCCTGAGAAGAATCCGAAAGGGCATCGAGTTACTGAATGAGGCAAAATAGTGAACAACACGAGGCAATCCACCATAAGGATGGCCCTATGATGGTTCTGGCGGGCCCCGGTGCAGGAAAGACGTTTGTTATCGCGAGCCGGGTAAAGTATTTGATTGAAAAATGCGGGGTAGAACCGGAGAAGATTCTTGTCGTAACATTTTCCAAAGCAGCCGCATCTGAAATGAGAGAGCGTTTCGAGAGAATGACAGAACATAGGCAGTTACGGGTGCGGTTTGGCACATTTCATTCTGTATTTTTCCAAATACTGAGAGTTGCCTACCATTATGAGGCAAAGGACATTGTGACGCCTTCACTCCGGTATCGTTTTTTAGAAGAAGCCCTAAGGGACGTGGATTTTGGTGTAGAGGATAAAAAAGAATTTCTTGAGGATATCGAGAAGGAAATCAGCAGGGTAAAAGGAGAGGGGATTGACGTTGACTGTTATTACTCCGCTTCCTGCCCGGAGCAGGTATTCCGCGATATTTACAGAGGATATCAGGAACGGCTGCAAAGACACCGGGCGCTGGACTTTGACGATATGGTAGTATATACGCATAAGCTGTTGAGTGCCAGACCGGACATTCTTTCAAGGTGGCAAAAGCAGTTTCAGTATATTCTGATAGATGAGTTTCAGGACATTAACAGGCTGCAATACGAAGCAATCCGGATGCTTGCGAAACCGGAGGATAATATTTTCATAGTAGGAGATGATGACCAGTCCATTTATGGATTCCGGGGAGCCAGACCGGATATTATGCTTTCCTTTCCTAAGGAGTTTCCGGAGGCAAAGAAGGTTACGCTGGGGGTTAATTATCGATGTTCCTCACAGGTGTTGAAGGCTTCGGGACGTCTCATCCGGCATAACAAAAAGCGTTTTGACAAACAGTTGAGTGCAGATGCAGGGAAAATTGAGGGCGTACACATTTGTCGGTGTCAGGATTTATCCGCAGAGGCGGAACGGATTATAAGACAGATACAAGAGTATGCAAAAGGTGGAATTCCATATGAGGAGATGGCGGTTATTTACCGCACAAATATGCAGATGCGGACGCTTGCCGGTAAGCTTATGGAGAGAGGGATTCCGTTTACGATGAAGGAAAATATGCCGAATATGTTTGATTCATGGCTGGCAAAAGACTTGCTCTGTTATGTAGAGCTTGCGCTTGGCGACAGGAGCAGAGAAAAATTTTTGAAAATCGCCAATCGTCCGGTACGCTATCTGAGCAGGGCGGCTTTTAATAAACCGGAGGTTTCGTTTGATGATTTGAGGTTGTATTACAGGCGAAAAAATCAGATGTGGATGCTCACGCGTGTGGATGATTTTGAAAATGAGCTGCGTGCACTGTGCACCATGTCACCATATTCAGCGCTGCACTATATCCGTAAGGGAATTGGTTATGATGAATTTATAGAATCCTATGCAAAGGAGAGAAATGGTAATGCAGAGGATTGGCTGGAGAGGCTGACAGAGATTCAGGAAACAGCGAGAGACTGTGTAAGTCTTCCAGAGTGGCTGGCTTATGTGGAGAGCTATGGTAAGAAACTGGAAGAAATCAGAAAAGAGCAGGATTGTGATAGCAAGGCAGGAGTGAGCCTGATGACAATGCATGGCTCAAAGGGGCTGGAATTTGAGGCGGTATTCATTCCGACGGTCAACGAGGGGGTGTGCCCTTACCGCAAGGCAGTTCAGTCCGGCGCGATAGAAGAAGAAAGACGTATGCTCTACGTGGCAATGACACGGGCAAAGAAACATCTGCATCTGTCATTTGTAAAAGAGCGTTTTCATAAGGAAATAGGGTTGTCACGGTTCATAACCGAAATCAGCCCGGAAATAAAATAAAAAGCAAATAGGTGTGAGGAAAATCACATCGGAAAAGAGGTCATATGAGAGTAATGAAAAAGGCAGTAGCAGGTATTTTAGTGTTGGCACTCACGGTATCAACCGCAGTGGCAGGAGGAAGCGGAGAAAGCGAGGCGGCAGTAAAAGGAAAGCTGAACAAGAAAAAAGTGACGATAGCAACGGGAAAATCAGTCAAATTAAAGGTAAAAGGAAAGGGTTCTGCGAAAGTCACCTTTAAATCTTCCAAAAAAAAGGTAGCAAAGGTTACCCAAAAAGGAAAAGTAACCGGACTGAAAAAGGGTAAGGCTACGATAACAGCAAAGGTAAAAAAAGGGAAAAAGAGTAAAAAGCTGAAATGTAAAGTTACGGTAGTCAAAGGCGCTAAAAGTTTGAAGGTACTCGACAGCCAGAAGAAAAAGGTTAAGTCTGTATCGGTTACGAAGTTTAGTACCGTTAAACTGACCGCTAAAATTTCGCCTAAGAGTTCAAATGATATTGTGTCATGGAAAAGCTCGGACAGTGACATTGCGACAGTCAAAAATGGAGAGATTACAGGACAGTATGTAGGGAAAACAAATGTATACGCAAAAACCTACAGCGGAAAAAAGGTTAAGATTAAGGTAACAGTAAAAGCCCCTGTAATGACGGGACAGCTAAAGAATGCCTACCAGAATGATTTTAAAATCGGGGCGGCTGTGAATACGTGGCAGTTGGAAGGAAATGGAAATTACAAGAAGGCAGTCGGTCTGATTACAAGTCAGTTTAATAGTATAACAATGGAAAACCAGATGAAGCCGGATTCTTTGTTGAGCGCCGATACTATAGAGTCTTCGTCTAATACAGCGGTTGTTATCAATACGCAGACATTGGATAAAGTTCTGAGTCTGGCAAAGGCAAAAGGCTTGAAACTTCGCGGGCACTGCCTTGTATGGCACAGCCAGACGCCGGAATGGTTCTTCCATGAAAAATATGATGTTGAGAAGTCTTATACTTCTGCCAGTGTTATGAAACAGCGTATGGAAAATTATATCCGTCAGGTACTCACATACTGCAAACAGAAATACCCGGGCGTTGTATATGCATGGGATGTAGTGAACGAGGCGGTTGAAGACAATGGAGAAATGCGGTCAAACTCAAACTGGTACAGGACATACGGAAATTATGACTTTATTACGGATGCATTTACATTCGCGAGAAAGTATGCTGGGGATGGGGTAAGCCTGTTCTACAATGATTACAATGAATATATGCCAGTCAAGCGCGATAGAATTTTCAAGCTTGTGAAAGAATTATATGACGCAGGAATCTGTGATGGTGTGGGTATGCAGTCGCACTATTCCATGACATATCCGACGATGGCGCTTGTAAAGGTAGCGATTCAGCGATATAACAGCATAGCACCGGGAAAAATTCAGATTCAGCTGACCGAGCTGGATATCCATAATACGAACCGTACGGCAAAGAGTCATAAGAAGGTAGCAGATTTATATGAGTCTTTATTTAAGATGCTGTTAGACCAAAAGAGAAACAATAAGGTAAATATTTCCAGTGTAACATTTTGGGGGCTGACGGATGCTGATACATGGCTGACCAGCTTTAAAGGCGAAACGAGTTATCCGATGTTGTTTGGTGGAGATTATGCGGCAAAGACAGCATATTTCTCAGTACTGAATGCTGCTGGGAACGGGGGAAATAAATGAAGCTGAGTGAACTACCTGTGGGGCAAAAGGCGAAGATTCTCCGGGTGAACGGAGAGGGGGCTTTGAGAAACCGATTGCTGGACATGGGTTTGACGCCAAAGACTGAGGTAATGATTCAGAAAGTGGCTCCGATGGGTGATCCGGTGGAACTGACATTACGGGGATACGAACTAACGCTGCGTTTGGAGGACGCAGCTCAGATTGAGGTGCAGGAATAAGAGATTAAAGTACAGAATATATGGGAAGGAGACACATATGGTATTTGCGCTAGCAGGCAACCAGAACAGTGGGAAGACAACATTATTTAATCAACTGACAGGGGCAAACCAACATGTGGGTAATTTTCCGGGGGTTACAGTGGATAGTAAATCCGGTACGATTCGAGGAACGAAACATCAGGTTGTGGATTTGCCCGGTATCTATTCACTGTCGCCTTATACACAGGAAGAAATTGTAACGAGAGATTTTCTTACCAGTCAGAAGCCGGATGGCATTATCAATATTATTGACGCCACAAATATTGAGAGGAATTTTTACCTTACTCTACAATTGCTAGAACTTCAGATTCCGATGGTAATTGCCCTGAATATGATGGATGAAGTCCGATTAAATGGCGGGACAATAAAAATATCTATGTTAAAGGAAGAACTGGGTGTGCCGGTAGTTCCTATTTCGGCAAACAAGAATGAGGGCGTCAGTGAGTTGATTGAGCGTGCCATTAAGACTGCAGAGACGAAACGTATGCCGAAAAGGCAGGATTTCTGTAGTGGCCCGGTTCACCGTACGTTACATGCCGTTGCCCATCTAGTGGAGGATCATGCAGAGCGTATCGGCATACCGCCTAAATTCGTTGCCTCGAAGCTGGTGGAACGCGACGAACCGTTGTTAGAACAGTTACAGCTCTCGGAAAATGAGATTGATATGATAGAGCATAGTGTGACGGAGATGGAGACAGAGCTTGATACCGACCGGAAAGCAGCTATTGCTGATATGCGCTATAACTTTATTGACCATGTAGTAAAAGATGCGGTTGTAAAGCCGAAGGAAAGTATTCAGCATATCCGAAGTGTAAAAATTGACCGGGTGCTGACAAATCGTTTTGCGGCAATTCCTCTATTTTTGTGTATTATGTTTTTGATTTTCTGGCTCACCTTTGGTGTTATCGGTAGTTTTCTATCCGATTTGCTGTCGATGGGGATTGATGCGTTCAGTGCATGGGTAAGTGACGGACTGACCCGTTATGGGATTAACCCGGTTGTCCATTCACTTGTTGTAAATGGTGTGATTACTGGTGTGGGTAGTGTACTTTCTTTCATACCGATTATCGTTGTATTATTTTTCTTTTTGTCCCTGCTGGAAGACAGCGGCTATATGGCGAGAGTTGCTTTTGTCATGGATAAGCTATTGAGAAAACTTGGGCTTTCCGGGCGGAGCTTTGTTCCTATGCTGATTGGGTTTGGCTGTACTGTACCGGCGGTAATGTCAGCCCGCACGCTTTCCAGTGAGCGGGACCATAAAATGACAGTGCTTTTGACGCCGTTTATGAGCTGTAGTGCGAAGCTGCCTATCTACGGAGTATTTACGATGGCGTTTTTTCCTAAATATCGTGCGCTTGTTATGATTTCGCTGTATGTCATTGGTATCGTGGCGGGTATTATCGTTGCGCTGATTTTTAAGAGGACGATGTTCCGGGGCAAGCCGGTTCCCTTTGTCATGGAGTTACCGAATTACCGACTGCCGAGTCCAAAGAGCGTAGGGCTTCTTTTGTGGGACAAGGCAAAGGATTTTATTACAAGAGCATTTACTGTCATTTTTCTTGCCACTGTGATTATCTGGTTTTTGCAGACCTTTGACTTGAAATTTAATGTGGTGACAGACAGCGGAGACAGTATTTTGGCTTCTATTGGACGGCTGATTTCTCCAATTTTCGTTCCACTTGGAATGGGAGACTGGAAAATTACAACTGCGCTCATAACCGGGTTTACGGCAAAGGAGGCAGTGGTGTCAACGATGGCGGTGCTCATGGGAACGACGACAGCAGGTCTCACGACAGCGCTGGGGAGCGTCTTTACGGTAGAGACGGCATTTGTATTTCTTGTCTTTACCCTGCTGTATACGCCGTGTGTTGCCGCTATCGCTACGGTTAAGAGAGAACTGGATACAAAGGCCGCTCTCTGGGTAGTATTTTTCCAGACAGCGGTAGCATGGATTGTGGGATTGTTTGTGCATTTAATTGGAGGGCTTTTTTGATGGGAATTGCAGATTGGATTATTCTTGGCATTGTGATGATTGCTATTGCGGCGGCGCTTCTTTATATGAGAAGACATAAGAGCCGATGTCTTGAATGTGGTGGTGATTGTGCGAGATGTGGGGAACAATCAGGTCAGGTATATAATCCATATTTACCTTCATGGGAATACATTCCGGATGGGGAACCCTATGTTTTTGACGGACGGGTATATATTTATGGTTCTCACGACTATTATAATGGCTATGTGTTCTGTATGGGGGACTATGTGTGCTGGTCTGCTCCAGTAGATAATTTGAGCGCATGGCGCTATGAGGGTGTAATCTATCCAAAGACGGCAGATCCATTGAATCCGGATGGCAAGATGTGTCTTTATGCACCGGATGTGACCGTGGGAACAGATGGACGGTACTATCTGTATTATGTTTTGGATAAAGTGTCGGTTGTGTCGGTCGCTGTGTGCGATACGCCAGCCGGAAAATATGAGTTTTATGGTTATGTTCACGATAAAGAGGGAGTGCGCTTAGGCGAGAGAAGTCAGGATGAACCGCAGTTTGATCCCGGCGTGCTGACGGAGGGCGACAGGACTTATCTGTATACAGGGTTTTGCGGCGCAGGAGACAAGTCTAGAACGGGGGCGTTTGTCACGGTTCTGGGGCCGGATATGCTCACGATTGAGGAGGAACCTGTGCGTGTAGCACCGGGCAGTGAGTATAGTCAGGGCACTGGTTTTGAAGGGCATGCTTTTTTTGAGGCATCTTCGATACGCAAAATGGGAGATATCTATTATTTTATTTATTCTTCGGAGGTAATGCACGAGCTCTGTTATGCGGTCAGTGGTCGGCCGACAGGGGGATTTACCTATCAGGGAGTGTTAGTGAGTAATTGTGATTTGCACATAGACACTTATAAACCAGCGGATATGCCAATGGCATACGGAGCGAATAATCATGGAAGCATGGTACAGATAAACGAAGACTGGTATATTTTCTATCACCGCCATACGAATGGCTCATGGTACAGCAGACAGGGATGTGCAGAGCGTCTTCAAATTGATAAAAACGGAAAAATATCTCAGTCGGAGATTACATCCTGTGGACTGAACGGCGGCCCATTGGTCGGGGAGGGGGAGTATCCGGCGTATCTAGCCTGTCATTTATTTACGGATAAGCCGTCTCTCTATGTAGGAGGGGATGAGTTTCCAAAGATAATGCAGGACGGTCGGGATGGAGATAAGGAAATTGGTTATATCGGGAATATGAAAGATTCTGCAACAGCAGGTTTTAAGTATTTTAACATGGAGGGAGTTAAAACGATTCGGATTACGACTCGTGGTTATGCGGACGGAGTCTTTGAGGTGAGGACTACGTGGGATGGCGAGGTATTAGCTGAACTGCCGATTGCCTATACGAATGTATGGGAGGATTACGAGACAATGATTTCTATGCCGGATGGGGTGCAGTCGTTGTATTTGACATACCGTGGTCAGGGAGTCGCCAGCCTCAAAAGCTTTGCGCTGATAAGGGAAAAATGAGAAAAATAAAATGCCAATTCTGCGGAATGTCAGAATTGGCATTTTTTAATAAGCAATTTTTAGTCTTCCAGTTTTTTATTGATAAACTCGTCCCACTCACCATTATCATCATCTTCATCCATTAAACTGTCAAAGACGTCGGAAAGTTCTTCTAATAAATCATCACTTTCAATATTATTTAAGGTAAACTCTGTCTCCTCCCCTAAATCCTTCATCTCTACCCCGAAGAAATAAATTTCTTCAATGGATTCGTCCGTTGGGGTTAATGCCGCATAGTTATCATCGCCATATTCAAAAATGCAGATAACCTGACATTCCAGCTCGCTGCCGTCTTCCAGTTCAAGGCTCAAAATAATTTCTTCTGTATCCCCTAAATTTGTATTGTTGGCCATCTCGTCCTCCTATTCTGTCCGAAAGGCAATATGTTTCGGACGTTACATCTCAATATAGGACAACTGTAACATATTTCGCTTAGAAATACAACTGCTTATAATTTTTTCCATGTATTCATATCGTAGGCAGTTATTTCATCCTCCACATCAACTACATAGAAGGTGGTGCCAATACGGATTCCCCGTACATTTTCAACCGAACCAGCCAGTTTGCAGGAGAGTACTTTCTTGAATTTATTGTTGGCGAAGGAATATACGGCGTATTCCGAATTAACAGGTTCATAGTCGTCCTCGATGCCAACGCCGAACAGGCTGCGTTCCTCGTCAACAAAGACTGCCTTGTGGTTCTCGTCCGCATAGCACATAGTGTTTTCTGAAAGGAGTTTCTTTGCCTGCTCCGTGATTTTATAATCTTTGCCGATGGAGAACATGGAAAATTTCACGCCTCCTGCCCGCTTCTTAGAAAAATGTTCGCCAATTCCTAACAGTTTTCCATCGCCAAAGGAATGGAGATAGGAAGAAAATCCCGGAAGCTTCAGCTCGGATTTCAAGGTCGGCTTTTTCGGGTTGCTTAAATCTACAGCAAAGACCGGATCGGTTTCTCTAAAGGTAACAAAGTATGCCATGTTGTCTATATAGTAGGAGGAGTAAATTCTCTCATCCCGCCCTAAATTCGAAATCTCACCGAGGAGATTCAGTTTATCATCCAGCACACAGAGACCGTTTGAGGTACTGCGTCTTTTGTATTTTGTATACACAAAGCAGAAGTTTCCTTTGTACTCGTGCATATAGTAGGAGTTTTTTATCTCTCCCCGCACCTGTGTGCGTGCATGATAGGAAAATTTTCCATCCTTATAATTGTATTTCACTATTGCAGTATAATTCTGTCCACCAACCAGCCAATAATCTTTATAGGTAATTTGTGTGACATAAATATGCGAATCATTTACATAAAAGTCACTGCCACCTCCCAGTGTAGTCAGAGAGTCGCTAAAATCCTTTGGTGAATCCAGTTTCAGAGATGTCATAACAAGATAAGAATTTGTCCCGGCGTCATCTAAGAACTGGATATTTTCTTCTTTGATTACTTTACCGTTTATCTGCGGTATATAATCTTCCGGTTCATTTTCCTTAATGTCTCTTTCCCATACAGCATAATTGGTAAAGGTGTATAGATATCCATTACTAATCCGGCTTGTGTTATAGGTGCCACTCTGCGTCAGTGAGGACAGCTTTTTTGGCTTTTCCGGCTGGCTGATGTCATACACGATAATTTCGGTTTCATTAGCGTATGGCTTGACGTACTCCACGTCGTACTCGTACTGTTCAGGATACGCATCTGTTTTTTCACGTGCGTTTCTCCATGAATTTCCGGTTAAAATCAGCTTGCCCTCATGGAGGTACATTTCCTTACAGTCGCTATCCTGCACGGAAATTTTCGAGACCTGCTTTGTGGCGGCGCCGTCAGCAAGATAAATCGTTACCTCATAACCCATAGTAGATTCCATCATGGTGTATATATACTTACCATCCGTTTTTACAATATCGCCCTCCATAATTCCCTTGACCTGTAAGTCTGTTTCTGAGTAGTCATCAGAGGCTGCATTTGGAGACTCCTGTTCTGCAGTGGCAGACTTTGCATCTTCTGCATCCGATGTTACGGCATTTTCTTCCAGCGAAGCTCCAGCGGAAGCACCATCAGTTAAGTCTGAATCAGAAAGAGAGTCCCAATAGTCATTGATGTGCTCATAAACCTCATGGTAAGTAACGGAAGCGGTGTCACTTTCTTTATTTTCAGCGGTTTTTATGATAGGTGAATCGAACGAAGAATAAAGATGTGGGTAAGCAGCAAACCCGGCAATGATTACGAGGCAGAGACAGGCAGCCGCCACAAGCACAGAGGAGCGTTTTCGGTAAAGAATATACTTCCTCTGTTTTTTGCCAGATAAGTTTTTTTCTATCTGCTTTGGTGCCAGAGAGTCCGGTACCGGGATGTTTTCAGTTTCTTTTTTAATATAATCAAAGATTTCATTGTCTTTCATGGGATATACCTCCTTTTTTGTTTTCCGTAGAATTTATATATTCACGGAGCTTGGCAAGGGAACGGCTTTTTATGGAGCGCACAGTACCCTCCTTTTTATGCAGGAGAGATGCAATTTCCCGGCTGTTGTACCCGGTAAAGACAGATAAGGTAATTACAAGACGTTCTTCCTCGGACAGGGGAGAGAGCATTTCCCTAAGCTCAGGCGTCAGATACCCTTCTTCTGCAGCGCAGGGCTCAGGATAAGAGGTATCTTCCAGATAGATGGAAAGTTTTTTTAGCTGATTACGACATTCGTTTGCTGTAATTTGGAAAATCCAGCTTTTAAAGGAATCGTTCTTATGCAGCCGTCCTAAATTTTCGTATGCCTTTAGGACAGCGGAACTCACGGCATCCTCGGCGGCATGGGAGCTTTTCATAAGACAAAAAGCAAACCGGTATAAGTCGGTGTAGTATTTTTGGTAGAGAAGGGCAAATGCTTTTGCGTCCCCATTTTTTGCCAGCTCTACCAGCTTCCATTCATTATTACTCATAGCTTTACCTCGTTTCTACACCGATACCGGTGTTTTCTGTGTAGGAAATTTTGCAGTTCGATGGCGCCAATTTTTCCTCCTGCTGATTATTAGACTCGCCAACACCCGAAAGTGTTGCAAGAAAATTTTTTATGATTTATACTGTTGATTATGAGTGAAAAAAGAGAAATCGTCAAGATATCTGTGCGGAACCTTGTGGAGTTTATATTTCGCGAAGGGGATATCCGATCTGCCGGAACGGGGACGGGAAATACAGAGGCAATGCAGTTAGGAAGCAAAATTCATAGAAAGATACAAAAAAGCATGGGATTTGGCTATGAAGCGGAAGTCTCTTTATTTACGTTGCAGAAATTTACAAGCAGTGAGTATGGGGAGGATTTTCTGCTAAAACTGGAGGGCAGGGCAGACGGTATTTTTCGTGAAAATGGTAAGGTAATGATAGATGAGATAAAGGGCGTTTATCTGGACGTGAAGGAGTTAAAGGAACCGATTTTTGTACATAAAGCGCAGGCGATGTGTTATGCGTACATGGTGGCGGAGAAGGAGGAACTGGCTGAGATTGAAGTTCAGGTAACCTACTGTAATATGGAGAATGAGTTTATCCGCCGTTTTAACGAGGTATTTACAAGAAAGGAGATAACGGACTGGTTTCTGAATCTGATGGAGCATTACGAGAAGTGGGTTGTCTATGAATATGACTGGAAGAAAAGGAGAAATGAGTCCATCCAGAAGATGATTTTCCCATTTCCATACCGCCCGGGGCAGAAGGAGCTGGCGGCTATGGCGTACCATACGATAGAGGATAAAAAGAAGCTGTTTATCGAGGCGCCGACCGGGGTGGGAAAGACGATAACTACGGTGTTCCCGGCTGTGAAGGCTATGGGGGAGGGAATTAGCGACCGGATTTTTTATCTGACAGCAAAGACAATTACCAGAACGGTGGCAGAGGAATGTTTTGCCCTTCTTGGAAAACAGGGGCTTGTGTTTAAACCTCTTACCATTACGGCTAAGGAAAAAATGTGTGTCCTCGATAAGGTATCCTGCAATCCGGGAGACTGCGGGCGTGCGAGAGGGCATTACGACCGTGTCAATGAGGCGGTTTACGATATGCTTACCCATGAGGACACGATGACAAGGGAATGTATTTTGTCGTATGCCGAAAAGCATAAGGTGTGTCCGTTTGAGATGGGACTGGATGCGGCACTTTTTGCGGATGCGGTAATCTGTGACTATAACTATGCATTTGATCCGAATGTTTATCTGCGCAGATTTTTTGCCAATGAGAAAAAAGGGGATATGATATTTCTGATCGATGAGGCGCACAATCTGGTGGAGAGAGGCAGGGAGATGTTTAGCGCCAGACTAATCAAAGAGGATTTTTTAAAGGTAAAGCGGATTATAAAAGCGACGCAGAGACATGAAAAACGTCCTGAGGTGCAGTACAATTTGAGGAAATTTGAGAAATCTTTAGAGGCGGCGAACCGCCATATGCTGGAGTGGAAGCGGGAATGTGATGAGTTTGAAGTGATAGAGGAAGTGGGAATGTTTCAATTGCAGCTTATGCGGATTGTGGCAAATTATGAATTGTTTGCAAAGGATTATCCAGTTCTGCCGGAGAGGGAGACGATGCTTAATTTTTATTTTGATGTAAAAAAATTTCTCTGCGTGCTGGAATGGCTGGATGATAAATATAAAATCTATACGGATTATGATGTTGAAAAGAATTTCCGTATTAAATTACAGTGCATGGATCCCTCAAAGCAGTTAAAGGAGGTAATGGAGCGGGGGCGGAGCGCCATCCTTTTTTCGGCAACGCTGCTTCCGATAAAATACTACAAGGAACAGTTGGCCGGGCAGGAGGATGAATGTGCGGTGTATGCGAAATCTTCTTTTCTGCCGGAGCAGAGAAAGATACTTATTGCCAGAGATGTTACGAGCAAGTATACAAGGCGCAGTCCTTCCGAGTATGGGCGGATTGCACAGTATATAGAAAGGTTTGTTTCTGCCAAGGAGGGAAATTATCTGATTTTCTTTCCCTCGTATTCTTTTATGGATGAGGTTGTGACGAGAATGGAAAGCAGAGAAGGACAGCGTCTGCTTGTTCAGAGTGCGGATATGAGAGAGAAAGAGAAAGAAGAATTTCTGGAAGCCTTTGACTCAGAGGGAGCGGAGAGCGTTATTGGCTGCTGTGTGATGGGCGGTATTTTTAGTGAGGGCATTGATTTGAAGGAAGACCGCCTGATTGGCGCGGCGATAGTCGGAACGGGGCTGCCGATGGTGTGCCATGAAAGAGAGCTGTTTAAGGCCTATTATGATGACAAGAAGGGACGGGGGTTTGACTATGCATATCTGTATCCGGGGGTAAATAAAGTATTTCAGGCGGGTGGGCGCGTGATTCGGACAGCGGAGGATAAAGGCGCAATTCTCTTGTTGGATGAACGCTTTTTACAACGCCAGTATTTGGATTTGTTCCCTCGGGAGTGGTTTCCCTATGAAGTAGTTGACTGCGAAGGTATGGTGAAGGAGCTGGAACAATTTTGGTGTCAATAACGACACAATAATTTCGCCTCTGCGAGAACAGATTTTCTGTAAATTTCATAATTATAATTTACTTGGAAAATCTGTAAAGCAGAGCTGAAATTATTGTGTCGTTATCCCCCTAGCATAAAATGCGGCAACAGCATCAGGCTATACTTAGGGCAGGAAAGAAAGGGCAAACATTTTGTATTTCTTTTTTCATTTTACAAAGGAGATTACAAAGAATATGACCGAAATAGTATTCCGGTCATATTTTGAAATCAGTTTATGCGAATTCCCTAATATGCATTCTTATTCACAAACCCTTTAAAGATAGTCAAAAACAAAATCTTAATATCCAGTCCAAGCGACCAGTTTTCGATATAATACAAGTCGCAGTCAATGCGCATACGAATGGATGTATCGCCGCGGTAACCATTGACCTGTGCCCATCCGGTAATACCCGGGCGGACTTGGTGCTTAATCATATAACGTGGAATTTCTTCCTTAAACTTTTCTACAAAAAATGGTCGTTCCGGTCTTGGTCCGACGAGACTCATATCGCCACGCAGTACATTAAAGAATTGCGGCAGTTCGTCAAGGCTTGTTTTTCGGATAAACTTACCAATCGGCGTTACGCGCGGATCATTTTGTATCGTCCACGCATGTTTTTCTTTGGAATCATCCTGTACTTCCATGGAGCGGAATTTAAACATTTTAAAGGGCTTATTGTGCAGTCCGACACGTTCCTGTTTGAAAATCAGCGGTCCCGGGGAGGTTGCCTTAATGATGATAGTAACGACAAGCATCGGAATCGAAAACAGAATAATTAAAAGCAGGGAGCCGACAATGTCAATCGCTCTTTTGATAAAACGGTTGAAAGAGTTTGTGAGAGGAACCTTGCGCACATGGATAACCGGAAGCCCGTCCAAATCCTCTGTGTATGGTCTGGTCGGAATAATATTATTATAGTCTGGGATAAATTTGGTATGGACGCCCGATTTTTCAGTTACGGACACAATCTTTTCCAGTGAGTCGTAATGGTTAATTCCTAACGTAATTACAATTTCATCGTAATCATTTTCTTCCAGCATTTTTTCTAATTCTTCTATTTTTCCAATAACGTGAATATCACGGTAAGCATGTCCCATTGGTTTGTGGTTATCGAGAATACCGTGAATTGAATATCCCCATTCTGGATGGGCAAGCAGGCGGTCAATGTAGCTTTCTGCCGCCCGGCTGTAACCAATCAGCAGGATGTGTTTTTGGTTCAGACCTTTCCTTCTGAATTTGCGCAAGATGGTCGTCGTATAAAAACGGAAAAACACTTCCAGAATAAAATTGATTGTCACAAATATAATAATAAACAAACGTGCATAATTTCCGTTTTTAATGAAAAACATAAAAGCAACGCAGTAAAGGATGCCGACAATATTTGCCTGTAAAATACTGAAAATTTCAGATTTCCGGCTTTTCACCCGTTTTGGATCATACAGATGAAAGAAATAGTAAGAGACCAGATAGCAAGGTATCAGCATAAATAAAATCTGTAGATATTCTCTCAGGCTGCCGTACACGCCAAGTGGTTCCTCGATAATTTTAAAGCGGATAAGAAAGCTGTGTACATCATCAAATCTAAGGTAATATGCAAGTATAAATGATACAATAATAATCGCTGTGTCAAATAATATTCGAAAAAGATTCAGGAGCTTTTGATTTCCTTTAATCAAAACGGAACCTTCCTTTCTGTTTTAGTATTTAAGTCTTTACAGACATTACAAGTATATACCATTTTATGACATTTAACAATAAATTTTTTCTTCACAAACTTAACACATTTAATGATTATAATATCCAATAACTCAAGAAGAAAGGGTGTAATCAAAATGGATGAAAATAATATGAATAATGAAACCGGATTTGTATTGCGGGATAATCCGGAAAACGAAACGGTGACACCTGAGGAAACAAGCAGCCAGACGACAGCACAGACAGAGTCTTTTGAGCAGACGATAGAGCAACCGGAGCAGGTGACAGAAAAGGCAGTAGAGAGAGAGGCTCAGCCAGAGGTGGAAAAAGGACCGGAGCCTATGCCATCAGGCGATAATCTGTATCGTTTCCAGAATACAGCACCGCTAAAACAAAAGAAAACAAAAGAAAAAAGCGGCAGTTCGATGCCAAAAATATTATTAAGCGCAGTTACATTTGGTGTAGTTGCAGCAGCCTGTTTCTTTCTCGTAACGACGGTTTTAGGACGTCTTACAGGAGGCAATGATTCGATTAGTGAGGTGAATCCTTCGCAGGGGAATATACCGATTGCCACTGTTTCAGGCGCGGCTGTTTCGACAGCAGACGTCTCCGGCATTGTTGACAGGGTTATGCCTTCGATTGTAGCGATTACCGAAAAAAGTACACAGACTTCGTATTTTGGACGAAAATATTCATCAGACGGAGCAGGCTCAGGATTTATTGTAAAGCAGGATGCGGACCAGCTTTTGATTGCTACTAACAATCATGTTGTTGCCAATGCAGATAAGATTTCTGTGCAGTTTAACGATGGAGAAACGGCAGATGCTGTTGTAAAGGGAACGAGTGAGTCGAACGATTTGGCTGTGATTACGGTAAAGCTTAGTGATTTAAAGGCTTCGACCAAAAAGAGTATTAAGGTGGCTTCACTGGGCAATTCGGATGAGGCAAAGGTTGGCCAGATGGTCATTGCGATTGGCAATGCACTTGGTTATGGCCAGTCCGTTACCGTTGGTTATGTAAGTGCGAAAAACCGTGAGGTGTCAAGCTCGGACAGCAGTACGGGCAAGTCTACGACTCAGGTTCTAATGCAGACGGACGCTGCAATTAACCCGGGAAACAGCGGAGGCGCATTAATTGATACGAATGGAAATGTAATTGGAATTAATTCTTCTAAATTTTTCTCTTATGGTACAACTAGTGTAGAGGGAATGGGATATGCGATTCCTATGAGTGATGCGGTTTCCGTTATCAATGATTTGATGGACCGTGAGGTATTAAAAGATAATGAAAAAGGATATCTTGGCATTACAGGTCAGAGTGTCAGTGAGAGCGTAAGTAAGTCTTATGGAATTCCGGTTGGTGTTTATGTATCAGCAGTGTCGGATACCGGTGCGGCTTACAAGGCAGGCATTAAACAGGGTGATGTGATTACAAAGATAAATGGACAGTCGGTAAAAGAAATAGAAGAAGTTCAGGAGATTGTGAATAATACGAAGGTAGGAACTTCAATTAAGGTAGTGATTAAACGCAGTGACAATGGAACTTATAAGGAAAAAGAAATTTCTGTGACACTGAAAAGTAAAGATACTCTTGACGGATTAGAGAATGATTCAGATAATCAGAGGGAACCGAGTTATGACAATGATTATGAAAATGACAGTGATGATGATTCTGAAGTCATTCCATGGGGAGGCAGTATTTACTAAAAGAAAGAAATAGTGTATAATAAATCCCATCGCAGAAGTCTGCGGTGGGATTTGTTGTAGCAATGGAATTTAGGAAATATGAGGAAAGAGTGGAATTATGAGCGAAGATATAAAAAAGACAACGGATGGCAATGACACAGAGAATGGGAATAATGGTAAAGGAACAGACGGCTATGAAAAAATATGTTATTTATGCCATCGCCCGGAAAGTAAAGTAGAAAAGATGATTACTATCCCCAATAATATCACAATCTGTTCGGATTGTATGCAGAAGACCTTTGACCAGATAGGGATGCAGGGCATGCCGCAGTTTCCGGGGATGGAAGTCATAAACTTAAGCAATATGGGAATGGAGCCGCCAAGTGAATTTCAACAGCGCCATGCCGTAAAGACAAAAAAGAAGGAAAAGAAAGAAACGCCGGTCCTTGATATCAACCGTCTTCCGGCGCCACATGTCATTAAGGGAAATCTGGATGAATATGTGGTTGGGCAGAATCATGCAAAGAAGGTGCTGTCCGTTGGTGTATATAACCATTATAAGCGTGTTTTGGCGGAAAATAAGGAAGATGATATAGAAATAGAGAAATCCAATATGCTTATGCTTGGTCCAACGGGTAGTGGTAAAACTTTTATGGTAAAAACAATGGCAAAGCTGCTGCAGGTTCCGCTTGCCATCACCGATGCGACAGCGCTCACGGAAGCAGGATATATCGGAGATGATGTGGAGAGCGTGATTTCTAAGCTGCTTGCCAATGCAGATAATGATGTGGAGCTTGCCGAGCGAGGCATTGTCTATATAGACGAAATTGACAAAATTGCAAAAAAGCAGAATGCGAATACCCGTGACGTCAGTGGAGAATCTGTACAGCAGGCTTTGTTAAAGCTTTTGGAGGGAGCGGATATTGAGGTGCCGGTAGGAGCAACCAATAAAAATGCAATGGTGCCGATGACAACAGTAAATACGAGCCACATCCTGTTTATTTGCGGCGGAGCGTTTCCGGGGTTGGAAGATATTATAAAGAAACGCCTGACGAAACAGGGGACAATGGGCTTTGGCTCAGAGCTGAGAGATAAATATGATAAAGATAAGGATTTATTCGCGAAGGTAGAGACGGAAGATATCAGGGAATATGGGTTGATTCCAGAGTTTATCGGCCGTCTCCCAATCATTTTTTCACTGGCTGCGATGGATGAGGACTTGCTGACAAAGGTTCTGACAGAGCCACGCAATGCTATTGTAAAGCAATATCACAAGCTGCTTGAAATGGACGAGGTAGATTTGGAGTTTGAGGAGGAAGCGCTTCATGCAGTGGCAAAGAAGGCAGCGGCAAAAAAGACGGGTGCCAGAGCGCTACGTTCGATTATCGAAGAATTTATGATGGACATTATGTATGAAATTCCAAAAGACGAAATGATTGGAAAAGTAGTGATTACGAAAGACTATATAGAAGGAAAAGGCGCACCTATGATTGTTATGCGCGGCAGTAATTGATGAAATGGAAATAGTGAATAAATAGGAATCCCTCTGCGTATATTGAAAGAAAACGCAGGGGGTTTTTTTGTGACTTGTAGAGAAGCAGTATACTCTGAGAGTGTGTTAGACTATTTAATTGGTAACTATCGAGGTGAGGAGTTTATCAGGGAATCTTATAATCCGGATTGTTACATACAATTTGATAATACGCAGGCAGTCATTTACAAAGAAGTGGAGCAGGTAAATAGCAGAAATATTGAAAAGTTTGGGTTTTCTGCAATTCCGAATTTATATGGACTGATGGATGAGGAGGCGCTGGAGGCAAGTGGTGTACTCAAAATACGCAGACAGCCATATATGGATTTGTATGGTCAGGGGATTCTAATTGGGTTAGTTGATACTGGAATTGATTTTACACATCCGGCGTTTCTGAATGAGGATAATACATCACGGATTGTCTCTCTCTGGGACCAGTCGCTGTCGGATGGAGAAGGGGCAGGGCCGTTTTCTTTTGGAACGTCATATTCACAAGAGGAAATAAATACAGCTCTGGGAACAGAAAATCCGGGAGCCATCATCTTATCGCGTGATGATGTTGGACATGGTACTTTTTTGGCTGGCATGGCGGCAGGAAAAGAAAACCGGAGCGAGAATTTCTCTGGAGTAGCTCCGTTGTCCGAATTAGTAATTGTAAAATGTAAGCAAGCGAAAAACAGCTATCGGGAATATTATGGGACGGCAAAAAATGTACCGGCATTTCAGGAAAATGATATTATGATGGGCATTGCGTATATTCTTCATGTGGCGAGGGAGGTCGGAAAACCGGTTGTTATTTGTGTCGGGATGGGGACAAATATGGGAAGCCACAATGGTGAATCGGCATTATCCCAGTTTATGGACCGATATACTGCTGTGCAGGGGGTAACGATGGTTGCCAGTGCGGGAAATGAGGGAAATACCAGACATCATCATCATATTACGAGAAAAGAGGAGGATATCAATATTGATGTTGAGGGGAGATTAGATGGTTTTATGGGGCAATTATGGTGGCGGACGCCGGGAGGTCTGACACTGGATATTATTTCCCCAAGTGGGGATAGATGGGAGGGAATCCGGGCTGTGTCCAGTTTTACGGGGAAAAAAGTTTTTACTCCGGAAAATACGACACTGGAGCTATATTTTGGTGTTGCGCAGGAGAGAACTAGGGCGCAGGTAGTTGTATTTCGATTTATTGATGCTAAACCGGGTGTCTGGAAAATTCATGTCAAATTTACTCATGACAATCCAAGTTTTCATATGTGGCTGCCAATTAACCAGTTTTTATCATCGGAAGTGTTTTTTTTAGATCCAAGCCCGAATACAACTATATGCAATCCGGGAGATGGAAAAAACTTAATTACCGTGTCGGCCTATGATGTAATTGAGGAGTCCTTATATTTGCAGGCGAGCCGTGGATTTACTCCCGAGGGAGATGTAAAGCCGGAAATTGTGGCCCCGGGTGTAAATCTGATTGGGACCTATCCGAGAGGGCGATATGGGATGATGTCAGGAACCAGTGTAGCGGCTGCTCTCATTGCGGGAATTAGCGCTTTATTTATGCAGCAGTACAGCTTTTATGGAATTAGTGGACTTGCGACAAAGGAATTACTTATCCGTGGGGCGCATCCAAAAGGAGAACCATATCCAAATACAGAATGGGGATATGGCACTGTGGACGCATATTTTAGCATAACTCAGGATTGACAGATATTTCAATATGGAGTAAATTAAATGCAAACGAAGACCATAGACGAAATGGAGACTGCATATGAATAAATGGGAAGAAAACATACGAAAAGTAGTGCCGTACGTGCCGGGCGAACAGCCACAGGAGAGTGGAGTAATAAAATTAAATACAAATGAGAATCCTTACCCGCCCTCTCCGAAGGTGTATGAGGCACACCGAAAAATAGAAATCGACTGTTATGCTCTGTATCCGGATCCGGCAGCCAGCGAGCTGGTAACTGCGTTGGAACAGTATTATGGTCTGGAGCATGGGCAGGTTTTTGTCGGGGTTGGCTCGGATGATGTGCTGGCACTTTCCTTTCTGACATTTTTTAATTCAGATAAGCCGATTCTTTTTCCTGACGTCACATATTCTTTCTATCCGGTATGGGCGGATGTTTACCGTATTCCATATGAGTGTCCGGAGCTGGATGAAAACTTCAGAATAAAGCCGGAGGACTACCGCAGGGAGAATGGAGGAATTGTAATTGCGAATCCGAATGCCCCGACCTCTATCGGGATGAAACGTTCGGAGGTAGAAGAAATAATTTCCTCCAATCCGGATGTAATTGTTATTGTTGATGAGGCATATGTGGATTTTGGCGGCGAGACGGTACTTCCCCTTTTAAAAAAATATGAGAATTTGTTAGTGGTTCGCACATACTCGAAATCCCGCTCTATGGCAGGGGCGCGGATTGGCTTTGCCATGGGAAATAAGCGTCTGATACAGGCATTGACAGATGTGAAGGAGTCGATTAACTCTTACACGATGACAATGGAGTCTATTCGTATTGGCGCAGCCTCCTTGGAGGATGAGGATTATTTCCAAAGGAATTTGAGAAAGATTGTGGAAACAAGGGAATCTGCGAAAAAGGAGTTGGAAAAGCGGGGCTTTGCAGTGCTCCCATCCCAGACGAATTTTTTGTTTGCCGCCCATCAAAAGGCAGAGGGACAGTATTTGTTTGAAGAACTGCGACAGAGAAAAATATTTGTGCGGCACTTTAATGGGGAGAGAATTGGAAATTATCTGCGAATTACTGTCGGCACGGATGAGCAGATGAAACGGCTGTTTGAGGCGTTGGATGAGATTTTGGGAGAGTAACGCCATGCTGGCTTCGCAGCCTCTAGGGCTACGCCATGCTGACTTCGCAGCCTTCGGCTGCTCAGTCACGGCTGGCGCCGTATAAATAAGAAATCCAACGACAACTCTTGTGTGAGCAAGCTCCCACCGAGTTGTTGCCGGATTTCTTATTTGCATGGCTTGTAGCTTTCGTGGAAAAAGTGGTTGACAATCGGAATGTTCTATAATATAATAGGTTTTGCGTCACGGCTTAGGGAAGGAATTTCACTAGGTTTTACGCCGGTAGCGGGGTGTGGCTCAGCTTGGCTAGAGCGCTTGATTTGGGATCAAGAGGCCGCAGGTTCGAATCCTGTCACCCCGATTTGATGACTGTTTCCGGACAGTCATTTTCCATAATTAAGAGTGTCAGTGGCATGCTTATAATTAAGAAGACCTATGCGGGTGTAGTTCAATGGT